>JABIUH010000343.1 GCA_018701055.1 Woeseia sp.
CCCAGGCCGTACAGAGCGTGTGATTGACCCACAAGGGCCACCACGCGGCTCAAACCGCGTCATTCGCGGGTCGAGCTGGATGCACTCCGGTATTATGCAGTTGCGGCTCGGATACCGTGATTTCGGCCAGAGTGGTCGGCCGGATGTCGGTTTCCGCATTGCCAGGAATGTTGAGTAAAACTGCGGACATTCCGTCGATCTTGTTGTCGAACTTAAGTAAGCAAAGCCGTATTGCCACCGGAGCATCTCGATGATCAAAAAATTGCTAGCCAGCCTGCTGACCCTGATTCTGCTGATATCGGTATCTTGGTCTCAAGAAGATGAGTCTGCCGAAGAGCCTGTTGTCGTGCCTGGGGCTGTGGGTCTGCCAGACGACGCGCCAGATGTGGCAGCCGACGACGCTGAATTAGTCGTGGACGATGACCTTGACGATCAATTATACGTAGAAGATGACGACGAGTTTGTGCCAACAGAAGAAATACCCGCGGACGAGCCGATTCCGTTTCCGTCGAATATATAGGCGACTAAATTTTTCCTGCCGTAAAAGACCCTTTTTAAGCGAGACGCTCCATGAAAAAGAAGAACATACCGGTTGAGTTTGTTTACCAACTGTTCGCGTTGATCATTGCAATCATCGTCGTACATGCATTCTATGTTTCCATTGTACGACCCAATGCAACAGAAGTGATGGCGCAACAGACGATCGAGGCAGCCGCAGATCCGGATTATATTCGCGTCCGATCGAATTGGGTCTTAATCAAGGACCTGGAGCAAGAGTCCTGTTTTATTCTGATGTTTTGGGCATTGGCAATAATGGGATATAAATCTCGAGAAATTCTTCGGGAGCGCAACCTACTTGATGTTGAACTTATCCCGATTGCAGAGGGCATGCGCATCCTCCCGGAGGATACGCGCGAGTTTGCTCGACAAGTTGAAGCCTTACCCGAGGAACGACAAAATATGTTGCTGCCTCGTGCGCTTAAAAATGCGCTACGACGATTTAATTCGACGCGAAATATCCAGGACGTGTCGAGCATAACCAACATAGTCTTTGAATCAGAAGCCGATCGACTCGAATCAGAGTTGTCCATGATTCGCTACATTTCATGGGCCATTCCCTCCATCGGATTTATTGGGACCGTCCGTGGTATTGGTGAAGCCCTTGCGCAGGCAGATAAAGCGGTGCAGGGCGATATTGCCGGTGTAACGCAAAGTTTGGGTGTTGCCTTCAACTCGACATTTATTGCGCTGTTAATCAGTATTTTCTTGATGTTTCTGGTCTATCAATTGCAATTGCTTCAGGAACGATTGGTTTTCGATGGTCAGATTTACATGGACGAAAAACTGATTCGTCACATGAAAGTAGATTGACAGTCACTTGAACGGATAAACCATGGGTCAGCTTGCCATCCATCTGAACGACGCTGATGTCACAGTATTTGACGGTCAGAAAGTTGTCTATCGTGAGCCCGGTTTTGCCTACCTTGGTAATGAATCACTATCGACTGGCATCGATGCATATTCCAATGCGCGAATCGATCCTCGCCGAGTGCAGAATCGATTTTGGTCAGATCTCGATACCGAGCCCTTCTCCGATCATCGCTTTGCTCACTTGAGCGCGGCGGATCTTGCGAGCAAGCAGTTGGAAGAGATCTGGGCGGCCGTTGGGGATGATGTAAGTGGCCTCGTCGTCGCTGTCCCGGGTTATATGTCGTCAGAAAACCTGGGGTTGTTTCTCGGCATTGCACGTGAAATAGGGCTTCCCGTGAGTGCGCTGGTCGATTCCGCAGTTGCGGCGACTCGTCGCGAGTATGGCGGCGCGGTACCTGTTCACGTTGACCTGAGTCTGCATCGCGCTATCTTAACTCGGCTGGCGCAGCCTGAAATGGCGCAAGTTGATCGCACGGAAGTGATAGATGACGTTGGTTTGGGAGTGCTCTCTGATATTTGGTTGAAAACCATTGCCGAGACCTTCGTGCAGCAATCTCGATTTGATCCATTGCACAAAGCAGAAACAGAACAGATGTTGTTGAATCAATTGAGTACATGGATTGAATCAGCATCCCGCGACGGTAAGGTCGAAATGGAGATGCAGTCCGGAGAAATCACCTATCGCGCGGAGATTGAGGCGTTAGCATTAATTGGAGCGGCCGCGCCGGCATATCAGCAGATCGCGAGCCGGCTTCGCGCCTTATTTCGTGCGGAAGACGTCCCTGCCATCCAGGTGACGGATCGTGTTGCGCGCTTACCCGGTTTGGTCGATATGCTGGAGGCTAGGGTTGGCGGCGAAGTATTTGTGCTTGAGCCGGGCGCTACGGCGCGTGGCGCGTTGGCCCGCCTGCGAATGCACGCGGGTGATTCCGGAGTGGTTAGCTTATTGCGCCAGTTGCCATGGGATCAGGCAGGCATCGATGTCACACAACAATTGTCTGAGAATAATGCCACTGGCATGCCGACACATTTGCTGTTCGGCCATCAAGGTTACGAAATCGGGAATTTAGCGTTGGTTATCGGGTCTCAGGAATCAGCGGGTGAGAGATTCCTGGAACTCGATACCGATATGCCGGGTGTTTCCCGGCGCCATTGTTCGATATTGCAAAAGAACGGCCAATGCGTGCTTGAAGATCACAGTCGATACGGAACCTTTCTGAATGGTCACCGCGTCGATGGCTCGTCAATTTTGCAGGTTGGCGATGCAATACGAATTGGAACGCCGGGATACGAATTGCAATTAATCAGTACGAAAGAAGTGCATGGCTAGACGACGTCGTCAAATGGAAGTTTTTAGCATGTCGTTTCTCGACTGCATGAGCTGTGGTTTTGGCGCAGTAATTCTGTTTTTTATGATTATCAATTCGCAAGTCGTGCACGAATCCGATAATCCTCCCGAACTCGCTCAGGCGGAAACGATCAAGCTTGAGTTCGAGATTCTAGAACAACGCAAGAATATGGTGCTCGCGAGAAACACCATGGATCGTCTTGAAGGCGAACAAGCCCGCGCGAAAGATCGCATCGCCCAAATCATCGCTTTGCTCGAAAAGTTGAAAGAAGAACTTATTAAACATGACTCGACGACGCTCGCCAAAATTGAGCGCGTGGAGAAGTTACAGTCGGACATAGAATCACTCGAAGAAGAGAAAAAACGCTTGTTGGCGATGGAGCAGGAGCGTGAAGGTGAGGGCAGCCGAGTACGGTCGTTTGTTGGCGACGGTGATCGTCAGTACCTGACCGGCCTTAGAGTGGGTGGTGAGAGAATTCTAATTCTAGTGGATAGTTCGGCCAGTATGCTTGATCGACGCATCGTCAATATCATCCG
>JABIUH010000226.1 GCA_018701055.1 Woeseia sp.
CTGGCGTCGAAGTGGCCGGTAGTGCGATTGCAGGTGTCGCCGCCATATTCTGGGTCCGACTGTGGAATTGGCGCCGAGTCGCCTTGGTTGCGTTGCTAACCATGATCATCGGCAACATCGCATCTGCCTTCGTAACAGACTTCGTAACACTCGCCACGATTCGGTTTTGTACCGGGCTCGTTGGCGCAGGTACCGCTTATGCATTGAGCGTCGCAGCGCTCAGTGATACACACGAAGTAGACAAGAATTTCTCAATCACAATTGTAGCGATGGTTTCAGTCGCGATTGTCGGATTCCTGGTGCTCCCCCCATACATTGCAGAGTTAGGACCGCAAGTGGTTTTTTGGTCCCTGGCCCTAATCGCCGCGATCACGCTTCCGATGATTCGATTCTTGCCAACAAAAAGTCACAAATCATTGGCAGGTGAAACTAATCAATCCAAGTCCGGTTCGACGCTCGTTTGGTTTGCGGTAACCTGTCAGTGCGTCTGGTATATGGGCCTGGGCGGTGTCTGGGCGTTTGTTGAACGCTTGGCCAGCGACGCGAACATAGCGGCGGAAGGAATCGGCCAAGCACTCGCCGTCGGCTTGGCCGTTGGTCTAATTGGCGCCTTTGCAGCGGCCCTACTGGCCGATCGCTTCGGCCGAATCATTCCATTTACAATCGCCATGCTGGGACAAGTCGCCGCAGTCGTCCTTTTAGTCGATTTAGAGTCAATCGGTACTCTGATCATTGCGATCTGCGTCTACAACACAACGTGGAATTTTGCGCTCCCCTATTTATTCGCGGTCGCCGCCGTCGCCGATACTGGCGGTCGTCTCGTTGTCCTGATGACAACCGCGCAGGCTCTCGGCCTGACAATTGGCGCGATGATCGCTGGAACAATGATTGGTCGATACGGTCTGGAAGCCATACTGTATCAAGGTGGCATTTTGGCCATTGCGGCACTGGCTATCTACATCGGACTCGCACTGCGACTGCCGCCAAAAAGCGCCGCACCAATGCCTGACTGAGAGAATAGCCGCCTACATTTTCCAACGCGGCAAATACTTAACATGACCAGAATTTGACTCTGCTAACTTCTGGATCTCAATCACGTTGCCGAATGGATCTCGTCCATATGTGACCGCGTATCCTTCCACGTTCAGATCACCGACGACCGGCGAGTGCCACCGCACTCCGGCCACTTCTAGCGCCGCGTAAACCTCTTCAATATCGCCATCCACTTCGAGTGAAAAGTGCGTGTAACCATGATCACAGACCGGTCGATCATCATCTTGTAGCGCGACGCCATCATTACGGAACTCAAATATTTCTACATGCATGTTGCCGGCGCGAAGCATTAGCACATCGGCGCATGCACCTTTAACCTGTGTTACACGATCGCTTTCGGCATCCGGCCCAAACTCAAATTCCTCGGCAATTTCAAAGCCCAGGACATCGCAATAAAATGCCCGCGCCCGCTTGAGATCCGGCACAGAGATCGCAATGTGGTGAATACCCTTTATTCCCTTCAGCATGCTATTTTGCCTGTTGACTTCAATTACCCCATTTTACCTACGCTAAGGCAAAATCAGAAGAGACATCTACTCATGATCAAATCGCTTTTAACGGACGAACTGCTGCGGGAACCGCTTAGTATCGAAGGTGAGCATTTAACCATCGATGGTTGCGACACCACCAAGCTCGCCGAAGAATTCGGCACGCCGTTATACGTAACCTCAGAACAGCAGTTGCGACGTAACGTTCAAAAGTGGCAACGCGTGCTTGAAGAACACTGGACGGATGGACCGGTACTTCTGTACCCGTCATTAAAAGCCAATCCGATTATCGCGGTGCGTCGAATTCTGACTGAAGAAAATACGGGTTGCGACATCTTCGGACCGGGCGAACTCGAATGCGCTCTGCGGGCCGGCGTCAGCGGTGAACACCTATCGGTTAATGGCTCAATTAAGGATCGCGGTCTCATTGCCAAAGCGATAGAGGCAGGTGCCAGAATTGTCCTGGATAGTCCCCGTGAATTGATCGTTTGCAATGAGGAGGCCGGACGGCTCGGACGCAAAGTAAAAGTTCTGCTGCGATTAAAACCGCATCTGGGCTCTCTGGATCTCGAGTCTGATTTCGCCCCCGGCATGCAAGTGTCTTATCTGACACAAATCATTAAGTACGGCATTCCGACCAAGGAAGTGTTGGAAATGGCCCAGACGATAAATGCACTACAAAATGTCGATCTGATAGGCGTCCATGTGCATATGGGTCGGCACAGTAAGAAACCTATTGTTTGGCGGGCCTGGGTAGAGGCATGCGTAACACTCACTCGCCAGGTCGCCGATATAATAGGTGATTGGACACCACAGGTTATCGATGTCGGCGGTGGCTTCCCCAGTCCGCTTGATCATGACCCCGATGTTGCCATCATCGACTATGCAACACCGTCAGTGGAAATATTCGCCAAGACGATTGCGGAAACGTTGCGCGAAGCTCTTGTAAGCAACGGATTTAGTCCGGCCGGTATCCGCCTGGAGATTGAACCGGGCCGAAGCATTCACGCAGACACCGGAATTCATTTGACGCGCGTTCGGAACCTGAAGTCTGACGATGTGCACATTCAGTATCGCTGGGCCGAAGTTGATACTGCCGAGACATTCATTGACGGTCACGGATTTAATCTTGAAAGGCCTGCTTACGACTACTTCATCGCCAACAAAATGGGCGCACCAAACGAGGTACTCTATGACATCGTCGGACAGACCTGTAATGCAGAAATATTGACACACCAGCTCCCGGCACCATTACTCGAGCGCGGCGATCTGGTCGCTTTCCTAAACACCGGCGCCTACGCAGAACCGAACGCTGCGAATTTTAATGCGCTCCCAAGACCTGGCATGGTGTTAGTCAACGATGGTAGTGCAGAGCTGATCCGTCGGGCAGAAACGGTCGACGACGTTTTTGCTCGCGACCTTATACCTGCACGATTATCAAACTGACAATACATGTAGCGGTGGCCGCTTCTCTTGCCACGGCGATATCCGCTCAAGCTGTCCGGAAATATTAAATAACCGGTTTTCGCGACCCATCGGCGCCATGAAATGTGCGCCGGCTGGCATGCCGTTCGAATCACGACAAAGCGGCAACGACACCGCCGGTGTGCCGGTCATGTTGTTGAGCGGCGTTATCGGAATGAAATCGAGGGCATTTTCAAACCATTCATCCAGAGATTGATCTTCGTGCAATAGATTGAACGGGCTGCCCAATTCGGGTGTCGGCCGACCCATGACAGGCGTTAAGAGTAGATCGTAGTCCTCAAAGAACGCGCCAAGCTGGCGGCCCAACATAGACATGGCATGCGTTATACCGAGCCGTTCTGCCACGCTTGCGTGACGACCGGCCTCCCATATTTTGAGCGTGATTGGCTCAACCGTATCAGCCGAAACTGCACGTTTCATATTACTTGCTTCATAGTCGAGCATCACGGCGAGGTCGATACACCAAATACGCCGAAATACGCTTAAATACATTTCATAGTCAATCGCAGGCGCCGCTATCTCAACATGGTGACCCGCGTCCTCGCACATCTTGGCAACGGTGTTTATCTCTACCGCCATGTCAGCGTCCAGTTTTCTCGCACCAAACTGGTCAGCACATACCGCAATTCGTAATTTGTCCGGATCCCGATCGACTTCGTCGACAAATGGCCGCTCTGCTTCGCTAAAAATGATTGGCTCTCCCGGCGCGGGGCCCTGGACGGCATCCAGAAAACCCGCTACATCCCGTACCGATTTCGCATTCACCCCGTCGGAAAAAAGCGGATACGAAATGTCACACCCCTCTGGGGCATAACTGATGCGTCCACGAGAATGCTTCATGCCAACGTTGCCGCAAATTGAGGCGGGAATGCGGGTTGAGCCACCACCATCATTTGCGTGCGCCATCGGCAAAACGCCGGCGGCCACAATGGCTGCCGAACCACCGCTGGAGCCACCGGTTGTCTTTCCCGTATCCCAGGGATTGCACGTTGCGCCGGTTAGAATCGATTCGGTTGTGCCAGTAATGCCAAACTCCGGACAAGTGGTGCGACCCATGATGTTAAGACCGGCTTGTTCCATTTTTTCCGTCATAAAACTGGAATAATCTGCGACATACCCTGCCGTCAAACGCGAACCGCCATCTTGGGCTCTACCTTTCTGGCGAGGCCCGAGGTCTTTCAAAAAAAAGGGCACACCGCGAAATGGGCCATCCGGAATCGAACTCTCATCCAGAGATCCAATTCGGTCCGCATACATCTCAATCACGCCATTTACTTGCGGATCTACTGCGGCGACATTACTGGCAACAATTTCCGCGAGCTCCTTCGCAGTGACCTGTCCTTCTCGCACCAATTTCGCCAATTCGGTCGCGTCACACGCGCAATACTCTTCCAGATTCATCGCTAGTCCTAACAAAGGTTTATGCCGCTGTGATTCAACCGTAGCATCTGCCATTGACGAACACGCGTCGGTACTCGCCAGCCAATGCGTATTTCAACACAAAATGGATCGTTTGGGCGTAGCCCGTAAAACTAGCCATTATTCTCGCGACGGATTGTAGGCAAATTCAATCCGATTGCCGCTGGGCTCACGGATCATCAGGTGAATTGTCCGCCCACCACCGTTTGGCTCGGGCGCAAACTCAATAACAACCCCGTCCGTTTTCAAAAAACGCTCATGCAATACATCTAATGCCTCGCGACTTTTGACGTTTAGTGCCAGGTGGTGCAAGCCAACATTATTCTTGCGGTCGAATTCAATCGAAATTTCGGGATCGTTTGTTTACCACAACGTCAGGAACAAGTTGCCATCGGTCACAAACTTCGATGGATAGTCCGGGTAACCACCGACATTTCGCCAATTCGACACCTCCGTAAAAAATGACACGGATTTATCAAGATCCTTGACCGCGAGATGGATTTCCAATACAGCGACGTAGATGACTCCCGCGGTCGGCAAAAATAATCGTTCTTCATTAAATCCCGAGCCGATCAACAAAGCGGTGCCAACGAATAATCGTTGGTAAAAACCACGGCTTACCGTTGTAGAAAGGCCGTGAGTTAAACGGCAAATCGTCAAAGGCC
>JABIUH010000459.1 GCA_018701055.1 Woeseia sp.
CTCTCTTTGCCTGCCCGGCAACGCCGCGAGCGCCCTTTGCAAACCCTCCATGGCTTCTTCGTTTTGCAACTCCTGATCAGGCGAACGACCCGCTGTATCGGGTGCCGCGGCGATCGGATCATAGTCATCTTCTTCGCTACCGCGCCCAAAAAATACCATGACTTTATTTTTCACAGCCTGGCGTCTTTGCCAATCTCTGATTCTGTTCTGCAGAATTCTATAAAACAACGGGGTCCACTCTGCATCAGGCCGACCCGCATAGTTACGCGCAAGCTTTATCATTGCGTCCTGAACCAGATCAAGGGCCTCGTCCCGGTCTCGAATACTTATTTCAGCAATTCGCAACGCACGCTTCTCAACGTCCGCAAAGAATCGATTTAATCTGGCCTCGCGCTGCAGCGTAACGACCTCCCTTCGGTCCTCTACTTTGCAAGATACCGTAAAATTGGCGGCATAAGCGTTCATTCGTGGCTCGTCCTTGTATTGAGTATCATGAGATCCTTCTCGCTTGTAACAGCTGTCCTGGCTTCCAATTTCTGGAACCATGACTATATAACGCGTATTCGCCGCCTCGGTTGACATCAGGTAGCGGTGAATTTCGTCGATTATGTAAAGTTATCTGTGTTTTATAAATCTCCTGGAATTATTTTAAGTGCATGTATTTATTACGTTTTTTAACTTATCGATAATACGATGAACACCGCCTCAATCTTACGCGTTGCCACAAATGCGCCGCTGTCACGTCTGTTTGACTACCTGGCCCCGACCGATACCGCGGTCGCACCCGGCTGTCGCGTCCGTGTACAGTTTGGCCGTCAGACGCAAATCGGCCTGGTAATGGAAGTGGCAAATCAGAGCGAATTACCGATCAGCAAACTTCGCTCTGTCACCGAAGTGATCGATACCAGCCCACTACTGGCAGCAAGTGATTTGTGGCTCGTTAAATTCACGAGCGATTACTATCACCACCCGATCGGCGAGGTCGTGGCGGCGGCATTGCCAGCGCTGCTGCGTCAGGGCAGACCTTTGCAGGACGTAGTACAGCGGTTATCGCTTACAAAGGCGGGCTTACAGACCGAACCGGCACAGTTATCTAAGCGAGCAAAACGCCAGGCAGAATTATTGACCCTCATTCAGGGCTTTGATGACCCGACCTTCACTACTTTGGACGAGGCCATGCCGGGTTGGCGGAGACTCAAGAAGAGTTTGCTCGATAAGGCGCTGGTTGTAGAAATTACAACGATTGATAGTGGGCGCGACAAAAATAGTTTAACGGTCGCCGAGCAAGAATCGGGACCACCACTCAACAGCGATCAAAGCGAGGCGCTTGCATCAATTCGACGTGTGGACGGTTTTCGCACCACTTTACTTGATGGAGTCACGGGTAGCGGAAAAACCGAGGTCTATTTACGTTTAATGGCCGACGAGATCGCTGCCGGCCGACAGGTACTTGTTCTCGTCCCGGAAATCGGACTAACACCACAACTGGTACGTCGATTCGAACGTCGGCTCGGATTCGAACCGGTGGTGCTACATTCCGGTTTATCGGACTCGGAAAGACTTTCTGCCTGGAGAGGCGCGAGAGAGGGTAGCGCGCAGTTAATCGTGGGGACTCGTTCTGCAATCTTCGTCCCGATGAGGACGCCCGGTTTGATAATCGTCGACGAAGAACATGACGCCTCCCTAAAGCAACAGGAAGGGCTACGTTACTCCGCACGTGATCTCGCGGTCGCGAGAGCGAAAAAACTGAACGTCCCGGTGATACTCGGATCCGCGACGCCATCTTTGGAAACGCTGCAAAGATGCCGTGAAGGTGCTTACGAAATCGCCGAACTCCCGATACGCGCCGGCAACGCAGTACCTCCATTGATGCGACTAATCGATCTGACGCGTTTCGATGCACAAGATGGCCTGAGTGAGCCGGTTGTTAAGGCAATCACAAAAAACATCGACAGCAATGGCCAAGTGCTTATCTATCTCAATCGACGTGGCTTTGCACCTACGCTGATTTGCGGGGGATGCGGCGTTGTCGCAGAGTGCACTCGTTGCGATTCGCGAATGACCGTACACGCCACCAGTGGCTTGCTTAAATGCCATCATTGCGGCGCGCAACGCAATGTTGATGCTGTGTGCGGTGAATGCGGTTCTCATTGTCGACCGTTGGGGCACGGCACCGAACGATTGGAAGATGCGCTGCAAAACCGTTTTCCTGGTGAATCGATTTCTCGAATCGACAGCGATAGCACGCGCCTTAAGGGAACCATGAATAAAGCGCTCGCGATGGCGACGTCGGGCGAAACACGCATTCTCGTCGGGACACAAATGCTGTCCAAGGGACACCACTTCCCGAACTTAACCCTGGTGGTCGTCATCAATGCGGACCAGGGATTGTTCAGCACCGACTTTCGCGGTGCAGAGCGACTCGCGCAGAGCCTGGTGCAGGTTGCGGGCCGATCCGGGCGCGAAGAACGACAAGGAGAAGTGATTATTCAAACAGCCTTTCCGGAGCACCCGTTTTGGAACGAAATGTTCGGTGGAGGCTATTCAAAAGTAGCGTCAAATGCGCTTCTCGAAAGAGAAAAAGCCGTCTGGCCACCGTTCTCAAGAATCGCTTTGGTGCGCGCATCGGCAACACGTCGTGAAGACGCACATGAATTTCTCCAGCACGCACTGAAGCTCACCCAGCAGGCGGCGATTGCGGATGTGCGTGTACTCGGACCCGTTGGGGCACCTATGGAGCGCAAAGCCGGACGCTATCGTGCGCAACTACTACTGCAAAGCAGAGACAGACACAGCTTGCACCGATTGCTAGCCATATTGCGACATTCGCTCGAAGGTGACAAAGCGGCCCGACGGGTTAGATGGTCGCTGGATGTCGATCCGATTGAGCTGTTTTGAGTAAACGCTACACATTACCTGCCCAGCACACTCACGCAGGTTTGCTAGTGCTATAAACAGCGTAAGCGGATATTCTTGTCAGTCTTAAGCTTTGACAAAGCTCTAACTCATCACATTCTGTACGGAAAGCTCGGCGTCCGAGTCGCGTACTCTCGAGTAGTAAATTGAAAAACGAAATTGCCAAGCTTGTCGAACAGA
>JABIUH010000389.1 GCA_018701055.1 Woeseia sp.
ACTGAATTTTACAGTGACATCATGGGGTTTCGAATTGCGGCGGACTATGGCACCGCGAAGATTATGCAAGTAGCACCGAAATCCTTTATTACACTAGTCGATCATGAGTCCGGGATGCACTCTGCAGACGAACCAAAAACAACGGCGATTGCGATTGTGACCGATCAGCTGGACGAATGGTGGGATTACATTCAAACCCAGGACGTCGAGATGCGGACAACTGAATACAACACTGTTCCGGGTCGCGCCCATCACGGTTTTGTCGCAGTGGACCCCGAGGGATACTTTTTGGAATTTGAGCGCTTCAACCCACATCCCGAAAACGAGTGGTTAATGCCGGTACTGGATGCAACCGATACTTTGTACGCACGCCCGGATTCGAACGTTCCCGAAGGTCTTGGTTTCAAGGCAACGGTGGTCTGGTTTTACTACAAAGACATGGCGGCAATGCAGCGGTTCTATGAAGACACGCTAGGCTTCGATCTCATCGTCGATCAGGGTTGGGCGAAAGTTTATCCGGTCGGGCCTACCGGCTATTTTGGCCTGGTTGATGAGAAACGGGGAATGCACAATTACACGGAAACCAAAGCGGTGACTCTTTCGCTAATAACGTCCGACGTCGATGGCTGGTATGACTACGCCAAGAACAACGATGCGATTGCCATGCGTTCGGAAGAGATTTCTGATTCAGACCATTATCGTGCTTTCGTGGCCTACGATCCAGAAGGCTACTACCTGGAATGGGACATATTTAAAGCCTCGCCAGAAAATACAGACTTGGTGCGTGCAATTAACGCGGAGTAAGTTAGATGACGATTGATAAAGTTCGGCGCAATATGTTGAAAACTTCCTCGGCCGGTATCATCGCTACCGCGTTCGGTACGACGACGGCGCAAGCTCAATCGCAAGCGATGGGTGCGGCGAATTTGCAAATCAATGCGTTTCACGTCGAGCATGAACTTAAGCCGCTCGCTTTTAAATCATCATTATTGGACGGCCTCTCTGCACGACTCATCGATTCACACTGGGCGAACAACTATGGCGGTTCGGTGCGAGCGCTGAATACCGTGAACAAGCGACTAGCCGAGGCCTTGGCCGCAACAGATACGCCGGCATTTATATACAACGACCTGAAACGTGAGCACTTGATGCGAACAGGTTCAGTAATACTGCATGAATACTACTTCGACAATCTGGGCGGCGATGGCAAGGCGCCTGCATCAGTTCGTTCGTTGCTCGCTGCATCCTTCGGCGATTTCAATCGATGGGAAACCGAATATCGAAAAATAGGCGCGGGCCTAGGCGGTGGCGCCGGTTGGGTTGTGTTGGCGTACAACCGTCATTTTCAGGTGTTGGAAAACTACTGGATGGCCGATCATATGCACTCGCCAGCAGATTCGGTTCCGTTACTGGTAATGGATATGTACGAGCATTCTTATCAGATGGATTATGGTTCGGCGACCGCTCGATACATCGATGCCTTTTTTAGCAACATCAATTGGGATGAAGTGATGTTGAGAATTGAAGCATTGGCTCGGACTGCTAAATGAAAGATTGCAATCAATGCGGCAAGTGTTGCATCAACTATGCGAACGGTGGTTTGTCAGCGTCGACAGATGAAATTGATTGGTGGGATACGTATCGACCCGACATAGCGGCGTACGCCAAAGACGGAAAAATTTGGGTCAGCCCAGAGACTGGTGAGCCGTTGAGCAGTTGTCCGTTTCTGGAAAAAGTGCAGGGTCAAAATAAATATACCTGTCAGATCTATTTCGATCGTCCGAATGACTGTAAGTATTACCCGGTTAATATCGCGCAGATGCAGAAAGACGAATGCGAGATGCTGGAATTGCAAGATTTGAAGAATCTACGCAAAGCGCAGCAAAAGCTGGATCGACTAATGATCGATAGTCGCCCAGCGTTTGAATAAACTGGGTCAGAGCCCAATAAAGGGCTCTGACCCAGTTTTGAACTCGCAGGTCTCGCCGGGCACGAACAACAGTACTAACAGATTGCGTAACCGTTTCTGAGCGTAGTTTTGGACAATCGTGGCGGGCAGCATCTTAGCTTTCGCTGATCAGTCGATAGCCTGCGCGACGTACGGTCACCAGGAATTGCGGGTCTTTAGGATCCAGTTCAATTTTCCGCCGTAACTTCGCAATATGGATGTCGACCGTTCTTGTCTCGATATCGAGGTTCTTAGCGTAACTCCATACTTTTAAAAGTAATTATTCTCTAGGAATTGGCCGGTCAGGATGTTGAGCGAGATACGCCAGTAACTCGATTTCGCGCTTCGTAAAGCTCAGTTCGTGGCTGCCGTTTTGCCCGCTAAGATTCTCGGTATCAATGCTCAAGTTACCGAGTTGAATCGTTCTGGCCTGCTCGACGCCCGTTTTCGAACGCCTGAGGACTGCCTCGATGCGTAGGATTAACTGCTGAATTGAGAAAGGTTTAGCGACATAGTCGTCCGCGCCGAGCTTCAGGCCTTGTACGATCTCCTCGTCAGAGGTTTTGGCTGTCAGCATGATGATGGGCTGGTCCCGATCGTCCTCGCGAATGCGGTTACAGATTTCGTAACCATCCATGCCGGGGAGCATGATATCGAGCAAAATTAGCGCGAACTTGCCGCTTTGTGCGAGTTTCAAGCCCTCCGGACCCGTTGCTGCGCTTTCGACCTCGGAGCCGTGATAGACAAGTACGTCGATCAGGCCCTCGCGAATGGCCTCTTCATCTTCAACGACCAGTATTGGAATCTTGGTGTTCGTCATGGTTTTAGGCCATCAGCTTACCGCAGTCTTGTGCGTGTCTGAATGTAACGTTTTTGTAAAATCAGTGGCTTAGACGTGTAACAGCGCCAGACCTTTTCCGCTGCTGTCGCTTGGTGTACAACATCTGCCTGCCGACGCGATGTCCGCGGGCACACGACTTTGCTCGTTCATTTTTCCAGGGGGCTACATGTTCACGAGTACTCAATTACGAATCGGTTTTTCCGTTGTCGCATTGCTGCTGATTTCGGCCTGCGCCAAAGAACCAACGACCGAGCAGGCAGTGGAGCCAACTGCAGAGCATGCAGCCGATTCTGAAGCGGCTCGACTCGCTACACGTGCAGCGAACGTGACCATCATTAGAGACGATTTTGGTGTACCCCACATTTACGCGAAGACGGATGCTGATGCGGTCTTCGGCATGCTGTACGCCCAAAGTGAAGACGACTTTAATCGAGTTGAACAAAATTACATCTGGGCCACTGGACGTTTAGCGGAAGTGGAGGGCGAGGATGCGCTCTATAGTGACCTTCGTGCGCGCCTCTATATGACAGTCGCTGAGGCGAAAGCTGCATACGAAAGTGCTCCTCAGCCTCTGAAGGATCTCTGTGATGCCTTTGCCGACGGCATCAATTACTACCTGCGAACCCACCCTGATGTTACTCCGCGCTTGCTGACCAAATTTGAGCCGTGGATGCCCATGTTTTTCAGTGAGGGATCGATCGGGGGTGATATTGAATCCGTGGACGAAGATGGCATTAGAGCGTTCTACGGGGGTGAGTCTCCTGCGGAAAAACTGCAGGTAGCAAACGCTGATGGCGAATTCCTTAAAGAGCCGCGCGGGTCCAATGGTTTCGCGATAGCGGGCGAACACACGGCATCCGGCGATGCGATGCTCCTGATCAATCCACACACGTCATTCTTTTTCCGTGGAGAAATTCATGTGGTTAGCGAAGAAGGGCTAAACGCCTATGGTGCGGTGACCTGGGGCCAGTTTTTTGTTTATCAGGGTTTCAACGAAGATACCGGTTGGATGCATACCTCGACGCGACTTGATTTCATGGACGACTTTGTCGAAGACGTGTACGAGGAGAATGGCAATCTCTTTTACCGCTATGGCGATGAAAATCGACCCGTTGAGGTGTCAGAGGTGACGCTCAAGTACAAAGACGGCGACGGCATGTCTGAGCGAACCTTTCCGATGTACCACACGCATCATGGGCCGGTCACACATCTTATCGATGGAAAATGGACGGCGACCAAGTTGAATTGGGATCCTGTGCGGGCGTTACAACAATCATTCACTAGAACTAAACTTGAAAATCACGAACAGTTCTGGGAAATGATGGATATACGAACCAATTCTTCGAATAACACGGTCTATGCAGATTCCAGCGGCAACATTGCGTATTACCACGGTAATTTCGTTCCGCGTCGCGATTCGACTTTTGATTATTCGCAACCGGTTGATGGTAGTAATCCGGAGACGGATTGGCAGGGACTGCATGAATTAGAGGAAATTGTCACCATTGTGAACCCGGGCAATGGCTGGATTCAAAATA
>JABIUH010000460.1 GCA_018701055.1 Woeseia sp.
GTACGCGCTGGCAGTATGGGTTCCGGCGGCACTTGCTGGCGAAACAAGGCGCGCGCTTTGCGCAGCTGATACCAGACGTCCGTGCCTTCGAGAGCACCGTCAGCAAGTTCGAAAGACATGGTGCCATCCAGATCACGTTGTATGGCAGAAAGCCGCCGTCCTGAGCCACTGACGACGAATTGTCCGTTGATAGAGCCGCTAATGTTGTCTGTATCGAATAACGCTTTAGCCATCGCCGCCAAGTTGACGCCATTGATCGTCTCGTGCGCCGATATAGTAGGTACATCGTTTGATGCGTCAATGCTAACGTCACCACGGTACGTGCCGTCGTAAAAGTCAGCCGCCAACGGATGTAGGCGCAAATTGCCGCCCGATGCATTCACACCTAATTCGAGATTTTGAAACTCCATACCGGACAGAAACGCACGACTAATTTCGAAACTACCGTTAGCATTCAAGGTACGAATCAGATCAACCGGAATCTCAACGTCGCTACTACTGTCGTCAATCGGCGCAGCACGACCTTCATCAACAGGAGCCATATAGGCGTCCAATCCAATTTCATCGACATCGAGATCAAACACCAATGCGCCTGTGTTGGTGGTCGGCACCGATAACGAACCTGTCATCGTTGCGTCATCCAACTCTAACGTCATGCCAGAAAGCGCGAGCGCGGTACTCGTCATCGCGACATTCGCGCTAAAAGAAACCCGCGTTAACGCGTCGGGATCAGCAGTGACTGGTGGTGCTATATCCAGCACTTGCATCAGTTCTTTCAGCGAAAATTCAGCAACCCGCAATGCGGCTTTCGGTTGTGGAGAATCAGCGTAAGAAAACGGTTCGACAACCGCTGCCATCGACAACCCGAGCAGCATTAGATCGAGCTCGCCGGCGTCGATACTTTGCTCAGCAGTATTAACGCTGATGGCGCGCGCATCGAAGTTGAAATCTGTTGGTTCATTGACAATGCCGCGCAATGTGCCAGCGACATTCAGTCCACTTACGTCAAGCATCGAACCGCCATCCGACATTTTCGCAACACCTCGGATCGCAAGATGCCCACCGAGTTCGCCTGGAGAAGACAAAAAGTCGAATTCAGCTGATACGTCAATCAGCCTGTCGGCGACAATACGTCCTGTTTGCATCGATAAATTGCGCAACGCAAAAGACGAACCTGCCTGGCCATCCATGTAAGAGACGTTGGCATTATTTATGTCGATATTGGCCACGTCGATCACGGCACCGCCGACCACTGCCGATGACTCCGATTCCGTGACCTCACCATCTGACCCCGCTAAATCGTCCCAATTGGTGTTGCCGTTGCGATCTACTTCGAGATTGACGACCAGGCCGTCCAGCGAAGCAGTGCCCACGGTTAGCCGCCGACTGAGAATAAGAGGCAACAAACGAACACTCAATTTCGCCTGGTCGAACTGTAAGAAGGTATTAGCGCTAAAACCGTCAGCGTTACCTAGCTCCGTACGGCCAATTTCGACTGCAATCCATGGAAATAGCGTCAGGTTCAGATCGCCTTCGATGACGAGCTCACGCCCGGTTTCATCTTTTACAGCGGTGGCAATCTGCGTTTTGAATTCATTCGGGTCGAAAAACATAAATGCCGAAATAATGGCGACCAATACGAAGCCAATACAAACGGCAGCAAATATTAGAGTTACTTTAAGAAGACGAGCCATGATGCCTCTATTCGAGCCTAAATTCGGTCTCGATCAATAGCGATAATGTGAATACAAGAATAACAAAGCGGCGCTCATCGGTCTGTGACTTTTGACCGCAAAAATAAGGTCTCAATCAAGACTAAAACCGCTGCAATAGTCATCGCGACCGCAGTGACGCGATCCAATCAATGCTGAAAGAAATGAAATGCTTGACCGGCAACATCCTGTTGCCGTTCCTGCGCGCGCTTTGGACTCGATGCATCCTGCATCTCGCCCGTTGGGCGGCCAAGTTGCTTGCCCACCCTACCTATTTACATAAACGCACACTGCTATTCAGCGTCCTTATTCGTACCCGACCGTTGACGGTCTCCGCCGATATTCGTGAAAAAGAGCTGTCGATAATGGATATGTCGCCGCTTACCGTCTCTGTTTTTAGTTCGCCCGCTAAGTTTTCAATATCGATATCGCCGCTAACCGTTGTTAAACGCGCATTACTTTCCTGGTTGTCACTCGAAATACTCAAGTCGCCACTAACGGCCTCCACCTTCAATTCCGTGCCATGAAACTCGGTTGAAATATCCCCACTAACAACCTACAGGTTTTGTTCGCCGTGCACATCGTACACTTTGATGTTGGCGCTGACGGTATTCACCTTAAGCGCACTGTTCTCCAGCACTTTGATGATTAGGTCAGTAGTGCCGTTGCGCGAACTGTTTCATGGCAGCTTGATCTTAATTAGGATTTCGTCGTCTCGCTCGAAGATAAGTGCTTCGACGCCATCTCCCAAGGTCCCGGTAATTTCGACCTGATTACGAGACCACCCGCTGACTTCCACTGATCCGGCCACATTTGAGACGACGACTTCGCCATCCTCTGGGGCATCCGCACAGGCTGCCGCCGTCATCAAGCCCAGCAGTAACACTTTAAAATATTTCATACTCTTAAACTCTCAGGCGTACAGTCGGCACATCGCCCCACCCGACTGTTCTCGTACGTATAAAACTCGATTAGATATCGTCCCGTCGCATCCCCGTGTTCGATATTCCGTCAATTCGTCTCATCAAGGACAGCTCGTCTCGATAAGTGTCCAGTAACATTTCCTGTAGTAATACGTTGTCTGGTTCACTCGCCAGCGCACGATTGATGTCTGCAATCGCGTCCTGAATTGTTCGGATATTATCTTCAATATTTAAACGTGTTTCCGGATCCATTTGTTCAAGCTCATCATCGAGGCGCGAAGCCAAATCGCGTCGCGCATATTGATAAATCCGGACCTAAATTGTACTGGCTACCAAAGCTCCCGCTAACCGGCTCAAAAACAAGCCCAGCGACTGCCGGCCCGCCCGGTATCGTCGTTAGGCCACCTGTAGTCACCACCGAATAGGTAAGCGCTGACGACGCTCCAACCAACAACACGGCTGCAGCCTGAACCCACATTGATTGACCCGAAGACCGCTGCGCTGGCGCGCTAGACGCTATCCGTTGCTCAATGCCCGGCCATAAGTCGCGGTTCGCTGCTACAGATTCAGGCAGTTTGGTTGCCAAATCCATGAGCGCTGCATCCAGATGCCGAACGAACTATCACCGCGAAAACGATCGAGCTAATTCCAGGCTTGTATGAAAGCGTCCTGTTCATAGTCTTCCGCTTCTGCCGTCATGCGCAAGCAAAGTCCATATACACGATCAATATGCGCCCGATAGAGCATTTCGAATGCGCCAGAGTCCGAATTCTGAGCCCAGCGAACCCACTCCAAATCATTACTAGCAGCGTCAGACACCGAAATCCCCATTCCAAACTCTGATGACTTTGCTTCCTTGGTCAACTGCGCTTGCAAGAGCCCATTCTCCCCATCATTTAGTACTTAGATGTTGTTGCATGGGCATTGGTTTAATTAGCACTCAAATCTCTAGCAAATTATTGATTTCAGACTTAATTTTCTAGCGATTCTGGTATTATGCGGGTGACTCGGGGGGTGTAGTGGCTTCCGCGTGCCAATCACTAATAATCTGATCTCGATCAGGAAACCCGGCGGACAATTCGCAGCATGAAGCAACCCTCCATTTTTGTCTCGTTCAGCGCCCATGCGTAGACGTTTGCTCGCAGAGGCCTTGACCCGCTGATGGCAGACCGCTCTGTTCTATATCTTGGCGACAGCAGTTTTGCCGGTGGATTTTGCAACAAAATCGAAGCCTATGGCTCTTGCGGCGAGCTTGATCGCTACAATGCCATCGCAATCCCGGACGATTATGCGAAAAGCATCAGTCTCATTTTTTTTGAGCCTGGCGCTGACTCAGAACGGTCAGATCCGAATCTACAAACCACCATTGCGAGCCTTAGTCCGTTTCCTATCGTAGCGGTTGTTAGTCAGGCAAAAGAGCACCGCGGAATCGCAGCGATCAATGCCGGTGCCCATGGCTATCTTTGCGTCGATGATGCAGGACACGAGGAAATCGAAGCTGTCATCACCCATGCGATTCAACGTCAGCACCTCCTAGCACGCCTGTCAGAAACGGATTCGACCGTTTTGTCGATCCTAAAGAGCATCAATGATGGTGCAATCGTTATTGATAATCGCGGCCACGTTCTCGACATCAATCCAGCCGCACGAACGATTTTGGGTTTAACGCCACGAGAGCAGACAAACGACGACTGGGCAAAGAAGTTTTGCTCTCTTTCCGCGGATGGCCAGACCGATATTGATCACGACAATCAGCCGCTGGTCAAAGCTTGTCGAGGGCAAAAGTTTTCAAATCAGGTTGCTGCATATCAGGCAAGCGATAGCCTTAACACCGTGCTAAGCATCAATGGTCAGGGCCTTTACGATAACGCCAAAACGTTGGTGGGTGGTGTCATTACTTTTCGCGACGTTACTGACATCGTGCGCAGAACGGATGAGCTTGAACTTAATGCACAGCACGACGATCTCACCGACCTCCCAAACCGCCGTTTGTTTATTGAACAACTGAAAAAAGCCATGGGCCGCAGTCAGCGCGGCGAACGTTCATTAGCGGTTTTGTTTATTGACCTCGATCGGTTCAAATCGGTGAACGAAACACTGGGGCATGACATTGGTGATGAATTGTTGCGCCAGGTCGCCGGCCGGCTAAAAACTAACCTTCGCATCGGTGATTTTTCCGGTCGCTGGGGCGGAGACGTGTTTGTCGTTTGCCTGGAAGACTTTGGCGAGAATCAAAATGCGGCAGCTGCGGCACAAAAGTTAATCCTGGTACTTTCGGAAAAATACACCGTTAAAAAAAGCGAGGTCTACGCGACATCCAGTATTGGCATTGCCGTCTATCCAGGCGCGGGTGAAACAGCCGAGCAGATTATCAAGTCAGCAGATCTGGCAATGTACCAGGCGAAAAGTCGCGGCGGTAGCCGTTTCCAATACTATTCATCATCGCTCAACACGAAACTTGAACAGCGAGAAGAGCTCGAAATTGGTTTGCGACATGCGCTCGTACGTGACGAGTTTGTCCTGCACTATCAACCGAGAATTGATGTTAGCTCAGGTCGACTTATTGGCCTTGAAGCGCTGGTGCGCTGGCAACATCCACGTTTTGGTTTGCTGCCGCCAGGAAGATTTTTGAGCATTCTTGAAAGCAGCGGTCTTATTCATTCAGCCGGCGAATGGATTATTAACACCGCGTGTCGACAACTTGCATCATGGCAAAATAAATTCGAGTTGCCAGATTTATCCATCGCGATCAATCTTTCTCAACAACAATTAAAACAGGGACGCCTTGTTGAAACGGTCGCTGCGGCGATTGCCAACAACGCGCTGGATGCGGGTTGTATTGAACTCGAGATTGGGGACGGTGAAATCGTTCGACAGCGCTCAGTCGAGCTGGAAACACTACACGGATTGCGTTCACTCGGCGTACGCCTGTCTCTTGATCATTTCGGTACAAGAGATGTGTCATTTAGCGCGTTGGGTACAGGCGTCATCGACAGTTTTGTATTGGACCAATCGCTAATTCAGGATGTCGATGTAAACGGCAGTCATCAACGCATCGTACGCGCGGCAATCGCCATGGCGCGTGGCCTGGATATAGAAGTTGCAGCCGAGGGTGTGGAAACAATATCGCAGCTTGAGTTCTTGCGCAGCTGCAACTGTGATCTCGCACAGGGCTTTCTCATAAGCCGTCCAATTCAGGCCGACAAAGTTTCAAGAATTCTACGCAGTGAAATTGCGGGGACGCGATTGCTTTCCCGCGGCATGACCTAGAACGCCAGGGTCAGAGTTGTACTCTGACCCCGATATCAGCTAGCAAGATATCGCGCCGCAATTCCAGCACGCTGCAAATTGCCCTTCATTTTCGGTATCGCATTGACCACACTTCCAAGGTTCAGAGGGGCTTTCATCTGCCAGCTTTTGTTGATCGAGTAATTCTATCGCTCGGTTAAGATCCAGATCGTTGCGCACCCAGAGTTGTGGCCACACTTCCTGAAACGGCATCTCACCGACGATTGAACCCAAATGTTCATTCTTAATAAATGTCGGGATCCCCTCGCTCTCCAGGAGATTCTTGTAGTGACTGATGGTTACCAGCGAATCAGCCGCCGTTACTTTCTTCAACGTAAACCCTGCAAAAAGACTTCCGGATCGTCACCACGCTCAAGAACCTCCACCAATGCAGAGCCAACGATCGCGCCAGCTGCGTGCTTGCCCACGTTAACGACATCATCAGCCGAGCGAATGCCGAAGCCTGCACACACGGGTATTGCGGAGACCGCGGTGACCGCATCGAGATAGCTCGCCAGCGTATCGGGTAATCCGGCATCTCCACCCGTTATGCCGGTAATCGTGACGGCGTAAAGAAATCCTCGCGACGCATCCGCTAATTTCTTAAGTCGCTCTGGCGGTGTCGCCGGAGTCACTAACTGAATCAGACCTACGCCCTCGGCTTCCAATGCCGCACGCAGATCGTCGCTTTCTTCAAGGGGTAAATCCGGGACAATAAACGCACACACACCTGTCTCGCGGGCTCTGCGTGCCAAATCGGAATAGCCGAATGCTAGAAGTGGGTTTAGATATGACATCATCACCAGCGGCGTATCGATTTCTCCAACTGCCGAGTCGAGCTGTTCGAAGGTCCAGCGCAGCGTCACGCCGTTTTCAATCGCGACGAAGCTTGAACGCTGAATGGTCATGCCATCAGCCATCGGGTCTGAAAACGGAATACCCAACTCAACCACGTCGCCGTTATTGGCAACAGACTTTAGTGTTTCAATGAAACGCTTGGGGTCCGGATAGCCCGCGGTTATAAAGGGCACCAAGCCCGTTCGTCCTGCATCATTTGCCGCGCGAATTGCAGTTGCTATACGCTCATGTGGCTGCATTGGGTTTGTTCCTTATCGGGTGCTGCTTCAATGTCGGCATATCTTTGTCGCCTCGACCAGAATTCCCGATCAGTATGCGCTTGCCTGGATTCTTGGCTGCCCATTCACTCGCCGCAGCGTACGCGTGTGCCGTTTCAAGTGCAGTCAATATGCCTTCGGTTTCGCATAGGTCTTCAAGCGCTGCCAATGCCGCCTGATCTCCTGCGGCGACATAGGTCACCCGACCGATGGCTTGCAGTAAAGCATGTTCCGGACCAACGCCAGAGTAGTCGAGACCTGCGGAGATCGAATGCGTTTCCCGCACATTACCGTTTTCATCCTGCAAGATGATGGAATAGCTGCCTTGTAAAACGCCGGGCGTACCTGTCGCGAGCGTCGCCGCGTTTTGCCCCAACCCATCGCCAGTGCCACCCGCTTCAACACCGATCAATTCGATTTCGGCATCACCCAACAGAGGATAAAAGAGCCCAATAGCGTTGGATCCACCCCCTACA
Source organism: Woeseia sp. (assembly GCA_018701055.1). Lineage (GTDB taxonomy): Bacteria > Pseudomonadota > Gammaproteobacteria > Steroidobacterales > Woeseiaceae > SZUA-117. Next base: position 7,515 of record JABIUH010000460.1, read on the forward strand.
CAGGCGAATGCGGCATCAGGCAACCCGCCCGCTTGAGCAATAATCTGTTCGCGCGCCTCTTGGCCGATAACGGATTGCAGTTCGCGTACGAGGTAGGGATAGGGATGTGCGCCGACAGCCGAACCAATAAGGTAGTAAGTTCCTTCGGGATCGGTCACCCATTCACGCAACGCTTCATCGATCGCGGCACGTAGGGTTTTGTCACCCGTTTCTACCGGAAAAACCTCGGCGCCCAAGCGAAGCATACGATCAACATTCGGTGCTTGACGCTCGATGTCGACCGCACCCATGTAGACCCGACACGGCAACCCAACACGAGCGCATGCGGCGGCAGAAGCGACGCCATGTTGCCCAGCGCCTGTTTCAGCAATGATTCTTTTCGCACCGAGCCGTTTCGCCAACAACGCTTGTCCGATAGCGTTGTTAATTTTGTGTGCACCCGTATGAGCGAGATCTTCACGCTTTAGCCAAACCTCAGCGCCCCAGCGTTCCGATAATCTTGGCGCGAACGTCAGTGCCGTTGGGCGACCCACCCAATTTTTTAGCTCAGAGCGAAACTCTTTCTGAAAGTCATCCGTGTGCAGATGATCAGCGATTCCCTGTTCCAGACGCTCAAAGGCCGGCACCAGCGTTTCTGGAACATATCGACCGCCGTACGGACCGAATCGACCTCTAGCGTCGGGCAGCTTGCCTGCGATCGATGCTTTTAGAAGCTCGCTGGCTTCATCAGCGCTTAAAACCACACTCATTGTTTATTCCTTGGCAATCTCTGATCAAATATTAGCAGCGGTGTGCCGCAGCGGTAAAAGCCGCGATCTTAGCGGCATCCTTCTTCCCCGGTGATGACTCAACAGCACTCGACACGTCCACCCCGAAAGGTCGCACCTGTAAAATCGCATCGCCTACATTTTCGATACTTAAGCCCCCGGCCAATATCATTTGGCCACGTTTGGCAATGTTCGCCGCCCGACTCCAGTCGACCGTTTGACCGTGGCCACTTTTTCGTCCTTCGTATACATACGTCTCCGGCAATGCCGTTTCATCGTCCACTGAACCCTCGCGATACACCGGCCATTGCTCGACTCCTTGTGCAACTGACAAATAGGCAAAATCGTCACTGTCTGTCTGCAACACATCAGGCTGGAACACTTCCTCCACTTCTTGCCACAACGAAGCCTCAGGGTGCAGCATGACTGCAATGCGGCGAATATGTTTTGGAATGTCGCTGGCAAGCGTCCTGGCTTCCGCGGGAGTAACATTGCGTGGAGACTTTTCAAAGAATACGAAGCCAATTGCATCGACATTGGCCGCAACGGCGGCTTCCACGGCTGCGGAATCCGTCATGCCGCAAACTTTCACCATCACCGTCATGCCGCGTGCGCTCGTCCGGCCTGCAGCATGTCGCTCACTAACTTTCCCGGATCTTCGGCGCGCATCAAAGCCGTGCCAACCAATGCTGCAGCGTAACCCCACTGCGTGACGCGAGAAGCATCTTCAGCAGTGTGTTGCCCGCTCTCGGCGACGCACACGACTCCGCCCGGAAGTTTCTTCGCAAACCGCTCAAGCCGGTTAGCATCAACTTTCAAGGTGCGCAGATCGCGAGTATTAACGCCCAGTAACAACTTGTGTTTTTCTGCTTGTTCGCGATAGTCCGAACGATTCAACAACACAACTGATCGTTCCAGATCGTCTTCATCGAACGCTTCAAGCAATACGAATAGATTGTGTTCAAAAGCGCAGTCCAACATGCTCGCGAGCGCTGTGTCGCTGAGCATTGCAGCGATCAGTAACACGCCACTCGCACCCGCTACCTTCGCTTCAATAATTTGGACAACGTCAACCAAAAAATCTTTGCGCATAACCGGCGTTGAGGTCGCGGAAATTGCTTCAACAACTTCTTCGAGATGCCAAAGCTCACCGTCAAACTTGTCCGGTTCTGTCAGCACGGAAATTGCCGCGGCACCCGCTTCCGCATAGGTGAGCGCGCGCAACACGCGACTGCCCGCGTTCGTCGCCAGTTCACCCTCAGCCGGCGAGCGGTTTTTTATTTCGGCAATAAGATCAAAGGTGCTGAGCCTTAAAGCGTGCACAGGTTTATCGAGATCTTTCGCAGTCACCGTTCGCGATGTCGCGGCGGCCCGAGCCGCACTGCTTACCGCCATTTCTTTCAGAAAATCGCCCATCAGGCTGAAAAATGCTGCCGAAAGTCATCGAGAAATTTCGCTGCGTCGCCATTGTCTAGTGCTGCAGTCGCCTGTGCGACACCGTCATGCAGATCACTCGCAATGGCCACGACTTCTAGCACCAGCGAAGTGCCCATTACCAATGCATCTCGGTGCGCGCCCTGGTCTTCACCGGTTAAAACACGCGCTAATTCCTTTGCATTATGAGCAGCATCCGCACCCCGCAGTGCATCCGGTTTACAGCGTTGTAAGCCGTAGTCTTCGGGAGATCGGCTGGATTCTGCAACGGACCCCGGGCGAACATCGTAAAGCACGAAATCTCCAGCAGGCGTTGCCTCATCCCAGCCTGGTTCGCCGTGCACAACAAACGCGCGCTCAATCGGCATTCCTGCCAGGGTGTCAGCCATCAATTTGGCGGCATCGGAACTAAATGCACCGATCAATTGATACGGTGGTGCCGCTGGATTGGTCAACGGACCAAGGACGTTGAACACTGTCCTGACGCCGAGCGCGCCGCGAACCGGCATGATGGCCTTCATCGCCGGGTGATAGGTGGGCGCGAACAGAAATGTGAAATTAAGTGCTGCCAGACAATCAATGCTGGCCGCCTCATTGAGCGGCAACGGCATGCCGAGACATTCCAACAAGTCGGCGCTGCCGGACTTGCTGGAAATGGAACGATTGCCATGTTTGACGACGCGGGCACCCGCTGCTGCTGCCAGCAATCCGGTTCCAGTAGAAAGATTGAGGCTGCCTGAGCCATCTCCGCCGGTACCAACGGTATCGACTGTTGGCGGACCGTCGGGAATAGCCGGGTGTATCGCAAGTTCGCGCATGGCCGTAGCAAAACCTCGAATTTCGTCCGCAGTCTCTCCTTTGGCACGCAATGCCGCGAGCAATGCGCCTGCCAACGCCGGCACAAGATCACCGCCCGCCAGATCATGCATTAGCGCCGCCGACTCCGATTCGCTCAGTGAGTTACCGTTGAGCAGGTCATCAAGGACTTTCGAATAGTTTCTAGGCATTAATCTTCATCCGCATGAAGTTCTCCATCAACATGTCACCTTCCGGCGTTAGGATACTTTCCGGGTGAAACTGCACACCCTCAAGCGCTAACGCCTGATGACGTACCCCCATAATTTCGCCGCGCGCTGTTTGTGCTGTAACGATAAGCTCTACCGGCAATGTTGCATCATCCACACATAATGAATGGTACCGACCGGCCTCAAAAGGGCTGGGCAATCGCTCGAATAACGCACTCCCGTCGTGGGTGACCGCAGAGGTCTTGCCATGCATCAATCGCTCCGCGCGAACAATGTTCCCGCCAAACGACTGCACCAAACATTGATGTCCAAGACAAACCCCCAGAACCGGCGTTTTATCCGCGAACGCATTGATCATGGCCACTGACACTCCCGCATTATCGGGTTTTCCAGGGCCGGGCGATATAACCAGGTGCGTGGCATCAAGTGTTAGCGCCGTCGCAACATCAAGCATGTCGTTACGATAAACCATAACGTCTGCGCCGAGCGCCGCGAATGCCTGTACGAGGTTATAGGTAAAGGAGTCATAGTTATCAATCAGGAGAATGCGTGCCTGACTCATAGTCCTTCTCCAGCTATTTCCAGCGCGTTTCTCAAAACCGCACTCTTCGCGAGTACTTCTTTGTATTCCTTAACGGGCTGACTATCGGCAACGATGCCGGCGCCTGCCTGAAAACTATACTCATCGCCATTGAATACCAACGTTCGAATGGTAATTGCCTGATCCATGTCGCCGTTGACACCAAAATAGCCAGCGGTACCGGCATAGAGTCCTCGCCCGGTCGCTTCCATTTCTTCAATAATTTCCATCGCGCGCACCTTGGGTGCGCCAACTAAAGTGCCGGCCGGAAAACTCGCGGCAAATAAATCGAAAGCGTCGTGTTGAGGCGCAAGCTCACCCTGCACACCGCTGACGATATGCATTACATGACTGTAACGCTCAATCGCGCGGTACGGATCGACGTTGATTGTTCCCGGCACCGCGACTCTTCCCAGATCATTGCGCGCGAGATCGACCAACATCACATGCTCCGCGGACTCTTTGGGATCGGCAAGAAGATCTTCTTCATTTTTAAGATCTTCGCGAATGTTCGCACCACGCGGAACCGTACCGGCAATTGGACGCAGCGACGCTTGGCCGCCGTGTAGTCGAACCAGCGCTTCAGGCGAAGATCCTGCAACCTTCAAATCACCGAAATCGAAAAAGAACATGTAGGGCGACGGATTCAGCAACCGTAGCGCGCGGTACACCTCAAACGGCGAGGCATTGCTGCGGCCTTTGAACAACACAGATAAAACAATTTGGTAAATGTCACCTGACGAAATGTACTCTTTGCAGGCCTGTACACGATCTCCATAGTCATCTTGGGACATACCCGCCGCTGCCGCTGAGATTGAAATCTCCGCTGCTGAAACCGGTACTGCACCCCGCAACAGACGCATGACCTCTTTTCGTAAACTCGCGCGTTCTGCTTCGGGCCCGTCATGGAGCAACGCGACTCGGCGCGTCAGGTGGTCAAACACCAGCACAGACGACGTCGCACAAAATGCTGCGTCAGGAATTCTTGCTTGCGGTTGTGTCGCATGGGGAAGTCTTTCGAACAATCGCACAACGTCGTAGCCGGAAACACCGACAAGTCCGCCCGCAAATGGCAACCCTTCTACCTCCGGTTTTGGTCGAGGGGCTAAAGCCAACCCCTGTCTAAGCGCGTCGAGGTATTCGTGTTGGTTCTTTGGCCGCGGTAGGATTTGTGTACCGATACTCAGGCCCTTCTGGTCAAGCGTTAGCTCTAGCGCATCGCCAAACCCCAAAAACGAATAACGTGCCAGGCGCTCACCGCCTTCGACACTTTCCAACAGATAGCGAGGCTGAAGCGCCGCAAGCTTCAGCCAGGCCGATACCGGTGTGTCCAGATCTGCCGCAATGTCAAAAGGTGGTTTCATTTTTTTGCTAATTGACCCGTATTTTGTCTATTTCGATCTGAGCACGTAAGTCCATGCATAAGCGCCACTCCCGGACGTCCTGTCCTTAGCGACATAAATGCGTCCATGCATAAAAAAACCCGTCTGCACTGCTGAGGTGGAGACGGGTTTTTGGTGTCTGTGTTTTTTTAAACGCTAGTCAGCCGCCCGTTCCTTGTGGGGAAGCCACCACCAGTTTTGATTGACAATGAGGTTTGCGTTCATTGCCTGAGTATCCCTGCGCAGTATGCGATCGTCAAGCTCAAAGCACGAATTCCATTCAACTCAAATCGTATAAAAGAGGCAAGAGTAATGAGAACCCAAGCCACATAATGATTGTGAGTGGAATTCCGACACGCAAGAAGTCCGAAAATTTGTAGCCGCCAGCACTCATAATGAGCAAATTGGTCTGATAGCCATAAGGTGTAGCAAAACTCATGTTGGCGCCCAAGAGCACTGCGAGGACGAAAGGAACTGGATCGACTCCCAGTTGCCCGGCGATGGCAACTGAAATTGGCGTACCAATGACAGCGGCGGCGTTGTTCGACACAACATTCGTCAACAAGGTCATGAGCAATATGAAAGCGCTTAATATGATCGGTACGGGAAAATCGGCCACTACGCTGACGAAGCCGATCGCGATGTAGTCGGCCATGCCAGTGCCCATAAGTGCCTTACCCAAGGCCAGGCTGGTGACGATGATCATAATGACTTGCGTTGATAGCGCGGTGCCGGCGTCTCGCCACGTCAGGCAACCCAGCGATATCATGAGCCCGACGCCAATTAGTGCGCTAACAGAAATCGGCATGATGCCGAACGCAGCGGCGCCGATGACCAGGCCCATCACTGCCAGCGCACGTTTTGCAAGATGCGTGTGGGGTAGGTCCGTCGTGCCATCAAGGACCAGCATCGTGCCGCTGGATTTTAAGGTATCAATCGAATCCCTCGTCCCTTGCACGAGCAGCACGTCTCCGGCGCGCAAGCGAATGGTATTTAGATCGCCCGTTACTTGTGAGCTAGGCGCCCGAGCTCGGTGTATCGCCAATGGCAACAAGCCATAGCTCGAACTGAAGCGTGCCGCAGCAAGACTGCGCAAGTGCAACGGCGATCCGCGAGTGACAACAACCTCAGCCAATTGCTGACCTTCGGCTTTTAACGGCGTGTCCTCATCAATGGGATGTTCGCTATCAGAAATATTGTATAGCGTTGCGCCCAACAGATTTTCAAAGTGTTTGAGATTTTCCGGAGAGTCCTTAACGAAGAGGCGATCGCCCGGCTGCAACGTGACGGACGGCAATTTTGCGAGGAAAAGTGATTCGCTACGCTGAATCTTCTCCACGCGCATACTGCCATTGGTTTTTGCCAATACGGCGGATAAGGTCTGGCCGGCGGCAAAACCACCTTCTTTAATGAATAACTGACTATTGAACACGCGCGGCGATGTATCCGCCAGAGGCGGAACTCGATCTGGAATTAGTTTTGGTGCAATCAACCAAAGGAATATGATTGCGACACCGCCTACGATTGCGACCGGAAGTGCGAATTCGAACATACCGAAACTTTTCAGACCAAGGTCCTGGGATATTCCAACTACCAACAAGTTAGTCGACGTCCCAATTGTTGTGGCCATACCGCCGACAATGGTCGCCAACCCCATTGGCATCATGACGCCGGATACCGGAAACTTAACGCGCATCGAGACACCGACAAGAATCGGCATCAACAACACAACAATAGGGGTGTTGTTCATGAACGCGCTAAGTATTGCTCCGGCAATCAAAGTGACCAGCAATGCCAACACGGGCCGCGTCGACCAGGCATGAGCGACCACCGATGCCAAGGGTTGCAAGGCGCCCGTTGTTTCCAAAGCCTTACCA
>JABIUH010000461.1 GCA_018701055.1 Woeseia sp.
AATCGTAGCTATCGATCGTACTCAGATCTGGAGCGTGATTACGTGGTCTGGAACGTCTTTGCCGCGCCGGAATTTGAGCTGGAACCAAAGACCTGGTGTTATCCCGTCATGGGTTGCGCGGCCTATCGAGGTTATTTCAATGCTGACACAGCCAAAAAATTTAGTGATCGATTGATTGTCGACGGTTATGACACCGTGGTCGGTGGCGTTTCAGCCTATTCAACCCTGGGGCGATTTTCAGATCCGATCTTGAACACCATGATGCGTTGGTCCGACCTGGAGCTGGTTTCTACAATGTTTCATGAACTGGCGCATCAGAAATTATATATCAAGGGTGATAGCGCTTTTAACGAATCGTTCGCCACTGCCGTTGCTGAATTTGGCATGCAGCGTTGGTTGAGCCATAAAGGCGAAAGCGAACGATTGATCGCCCGGGATGATCAGTCTGCGGTGCAACAAAAAATGATGGTTTTGGTTAAGTCTGCGCGTAAGGAGCTAACGACGTTGTACGCGCAGGACACTAAAATCGAATTGAAACGAGCCCGCAAAGCTGAAATTCTAAATAGCTTGTCGATTGATGCTGCACAGTTGATTTCCGAGTCTGAGACGACGCTGCGTAATTGGTTGGCGGCGCCACTTAATAATGCCCGCTTGGTATCGATCAATTTATACGAAGGGCGGTCGAATGCGTTTCGCGCCATCATGACAAGCTGCGATATGGATTTTTCTTGCTTTTACGCCCGCGCGAATGAAATTGCAGAGTTGCGTGGTGAAGCTAGAGCCGCTGCACTTAGCGCTTTGAGCGACTAGTCACTCTGGCCGTTTCGCGCAGCGAGTTGTGCAGCACTAATTGTCTGGAGGGTTGGGGAGAGCCGTTTGATCTGACCCGTCAATCGCCAATGAAATATCGCTTCATCGAACAGGACACGTCGCACATAAGCGCGCGTTTCGTTGTAGGGGATATTTTCGATCCAGATACGTGCATCGAGACTGCCTGATGATGGCAGCCATTTTTCTATGCGAGCAGGTCCGGCGTTATAAGCAGCAGTCGCGAGTATTCGATTATTGCCAAAACGCCTGAACATCTTGCCTAAGTAATGGGTTCCGAGTTGAATATTGCTTTCCGAATTTGTTAACGTCGCAATTCCAGACCACGGCAGCTGTAGTTCTTTGGCTGTTTCCTGACCGGTTGCCGGCATCAATTGCATAAGCCCAATTGCCCCGGCGCTGGAACGAATGTCGCGCATGAAAAAACTCTCACTGCGAGCAACGCCGTAAGCCCAACTGCTGCTAATACCGGCAACGTTTGACTGTCCCTCAAAATCTTCTCGCCAGGGCAGGGGATAGCGCATACGCAGATCATCGTAAGCACCGGCCTTTGCGACAGTGGCGATTGCTCTGGAATGCCACCCCCAACTATCAGCGAGCAATGCCGCTTGAATTTTCTCGTCAGCACTTAGCGCGCGCATCTCGGCATCCCATTCTGGGCGCCCCTTGGCTTCGAGACCGACGTAATAGAGCTCGCGTGCGCGTATCACGCCAGGAATGTTCGTCAACTGGGCGAAGACCGAATCGTTTCGAGGAAGTGGTTCGTCAGTCAGAGCATAGGGGGCATTGAGCCGATCGGCTGCCAAAAATCCGTAGAATTCTCTCTCGGCCGCTAAACGCTCGAAAATAGTTGCGGCTTCCTCGTTGTCGTTGAGTTGTTCAAGAGCAACCGCTTCCCAATATTGCCATTCGCCTTTTTGCTTTTCATCACTTGGCAGCGCTCGAATTTCGTCGATGACGTCTGGCCAGCGCCTGTGCAGCAAATGACTTTGAATTATCCAGCGACCGGTTTCAACGTCTCGCGGTGTGTCCGGCAATTGAATGAGCAGATCGGTGGCTTCCGGCAAACGCATCCGAGCCGCCCACAATGCGATATGGCGACGATTCTTATCCGCAGCGGAATCTGAAAAGGAAAAGTGGCCTGTTAGTTTGCGCCAATGCTTGTTTGCAACCAAAGGATCGTCGTAAGCGAGTCGCTCAATTGCATACGCGAACAGCTGGTGGGTCAGGTCGGTGTCCGCGTAATCCAAGTATTCGGCAATTAGTGTTGTGGGTTTATTTTGTGCGCGTTGCCATTCTTCTGCTATTTGTACGAAGTTCGGTTCCAGGGTGCGGGCTAAGTAACGAGCAAGCGAAAACTGCTTAGCCTCAATTGCGAGGGCGAAGCGGCTTTCATAGTGGTTTCGAGTCAGCAGATTTTGGTCGCGAAGCTGGTCAAAGACGACATCGCATTCTTCGGCCTGGCTCTTGCCTACGTTTCACAAATCTATTGCTCGATTGACGACTCGTTGGATTTGATCCGCTTCGATTTCGGCTTGTAACGCGAGACAATCAAGGCTGGCGATTTCGAGTCCCTGGTAAAACTGTTGATAAATCCTGAGAAATCGGCTGAGCTGACCTTCTTTGACGAGCTGTAACGCAAGTCGATAACGCAACTCACGTGCCGGTTTTAACGTGCCGATATTGATCGAGAAACGAATTTACTTCGGTTCTATCCGCAGTTGCGATGTTCGCCTTTAGATACAGCGCGCGGAGATCGGGCCACAGCACATAGTCTTGTAATATTGATTCATTCGGTAGAACGGTTTGCCAGTTGCCGCGCTCGACATCGGCGCGTACAGCGCGAAACGCGTCTCGCTTAAGGTCCAATGGGTCGTTTGAATCGGCGCCGAAGCTTAGCGACATCGTCAGGAAGCAAGCAACAGAGATGGGTAATTGAATAGCTCGGCCAGTCATCGTTCAACCATAACGGGCGTGAGTGTAGGAGGCAATAATTGACCGATTATCAGGGTAAACGCCGCTCTCGGAAGTCGTGTCGTTAGGTCGGGCATCATGCCCTTCGGGCCAACGCCTTTGGCGTCGCTCAAAATCGCGCCTTGGGGTTTTGTCGCGGCATAAATACATCCCTGTATAAAAAAAGGCTCGATCTTACGATCGAGCCTTTTGGTCGTGAAGTGTTGGTAGCGCTAACGAATCTGCAGCATTAATTGGCGATCACCTCGGCGCACCAACAGAAATAATATCCTGCTGCGTGTCGCGATCTGGCCCAATTGATTCAAATTACCCACTTCCTGCCGATTTGCCTGCACGATTATGTCGCCGGCACGCAAATCTCGTTGTGCTGCGGGGCTCTCCGGCTCAACTGAGATGACTTCGACGCCGTTTTCCGTGTTGGTCGATACGCGTGGAAACAGGGCGCCTTGCAAGCGCGGGTGTATATCCTCGCCACGGATATTCTCCGCTGTTTGTTGTCCCAATTGCGCAGTAACTGTGCGTGGACGGCCGTCACGGACATATTCAATGCGGATCTCTTCTCCAGAGCCGCGTAGGCCAATAGCGTTGGCGAGCTCACGGTTGTCATCAATACGTTTGTTGTTGACGCCGGTAATGATGTCGTCGACATGCAAGCCAGCTTCTTCCGCTGCCGAACCTGGTTCAATTCCAGTAATCAGGGCACCACGGTCGATGTCGGTTCCGAGTGCCTCGGCGCTCTCAGCATCCATGGATTGTATGGTGACGCCAAGCAAGCCCCGTCTGACTTCGCCGAAATCCAGGATTTGATTCATGATCGAACGGGCAATGTCCGAAGGTACTGCGAAACCGATGCCGACGTTGCCGCCTGTCCGACTGATGATGGCGGAGTTGATGCCGACAAGTTCGCCCCGCATATTGACCAGCGCCCCACCAGAGTTGCCAGGATTTATTGAGGCGTCAGTTTGGATGAAGTCTTCAATACCGTTGCGGCTAATGCCGGTTCTACCGAGCGCGCTGACAATGCCCGATGTCACTGTGTGTCCAAGCCCGAACGGATTGCCAATGGCGATAACAAAATCACCCACTTCTACTGTGCTCGAATCACCGATGGGCAAATCGACCAAAGATTTTGGATCGACCTTGATCAGTGCAATATCGGTCGGCGCATCGGAGCCAATAATCTCGGCATCCAGCGAATCTTCATTGAAGAGTGATACTTGAATCTTATCAGCATTTTCCACTACGTGGTGGTTGGTCAAAATGTAGCCATTTTTCGCATCAACAATGACACCGGATCCTGCACTCGCAACTTCTCGCTCGGGATTGCTGCTATCGCCTTCCGGAATGCCGAAGAAGCGTCGAAACATCTCGTCCCCGTAGGCGGAAGGTGAATCGACCGTCTGGCTGACACGAATATTGACGACAGCCGGCGCAACACGCTTAACCAGCGGTGCCAGGCTCGGCATCGGCTTTCCATCCACTGAATCGGGCAATGCTGCGTTTCCGGCTGAGCCCAGTGCCAAGAAAACTGTCGCTACAAGTAAATACGTACACAAACGTGCGATACCGGTACCGGGTGTTGTGTCGCGCTTATTACGCAATTGAAGTATGTTGTTCACGCTTTTGGTTTCCTTATTCAAAAATTTCTTTGGCGGCGATGAGTTTTTACCCTAAACAAGCTAATAGCCTGTTGACCAAAAGACCAGCGTAATCCCGTAAAAGTTCATTCTATCGTTTTACGGCAGGTCCTCGGCATCCTTATGAAGATGCCGGAAACCAGTGTAAGGTCGCGGCAAAATTAAGCAGCTTTTACGGTGATCTTTGAGTCTGAACTTCCGGTTGTTTAGGGATGACGATTTCCAGTATACCGTCAGCACAGGAAGCTGAGATATGGTCAGTTTCGGTGGTGTCCGGTAGCGTAAATCGACGTACGAAATGACCACTGGGCCACTCTTTGCGTTGAACGCTTTGACCCTCTTCTAGATG
>JABIUH010000462.1 GCA_018701055.1 Woeseia sp.
TACCCTCCTGTTGGCCGGGTGCGTCGCACCCATTCCACAACCGGCACCTGAACCCGCGCCTACCCCTCCATCAACCCAGCCCGATCCTGCAATCACTCAGCCGGAACCTGTCGCTACCGGGCCCGATCGGGCACTGCAACGCCTAAGCATTGCGGCTGTCGGGGACATGATGCTCGGTACTGACTATCCACGAAATCATTTACCGGACGATGACGGTGTCAGTTTTCTACAGACTGTGACCCCCGTGCTTGCCGCTGCTGATATCGCATTTGGAAATCTCGAAGGTGTATTACTGGACGGCGGCGAGCCGGCAAAACAATGTAGTAATCCGAGCGCCTGCTATTTATTTCGCTCGCCTTCGCGGTATATAGATCACTATAAGAGAGCCGGCTTTGATGTTTTAAGCCTAGCCAACAATCACGCCAGAGACTTTGGCGAAGAAGGTCGATTTGCCGGGATGAAAACCATCGCGGCCGCCGGTCTGCACCACTCTGGATTACGGGGCGACTTTGCCGCGATGATCGTAGGTGATCTAGAAGTTGCATTACTCGCATTTTCGGTCACCCGAAACTCGAACTTGCTACATGATTACGAACGTGCTCGTGCAATCGTCGCTTCCCACGCGCAAAGATATGACATTGTCGTTGTTTCTTTTCACGGTGGCGCAGAAGGGCGTGATGTGACTCGACTTCCCTTCGCCGAAGAATTCTATTTCGGAGAGCCGCGTGGCGATGTTGTTAAATTCTCGCGCATGATGGTGGATGCCGGCGCTGATCTGGTGCTCGGGCATGGCCCGCACGTTGTTCGCGCAATGGAAAACTACAAAGACAGGTTGATCGCCTACAGCCTCGGTAATTTTGCAACTTATTTTGGTATTAGCGTGGAAGGCCAGCGAGGAATCGCGCCTATATTGGTGACGACATTGGATGGAACGGGAAAATTCATAGGCGGGCAGATTCATTCGACGATACAGCTGCGACCCGCGGGGCCGTCTTTCGATCCTGACAACCAAGCGCTAAGGTTGATTCGCAACCTCAGCGCCGCGGACTTTGATAGATCGGGCATTCAATTTGACGCCGATGGAAAAATTCGCCCGGCCCCGAGAGGATCACTTCGGTCCCGCTCGAACGACCAGTAATATGGAATTTCCAATGTCTCTACCACTCATCGGGCCTGAACAACATTTCGCGATCTGGGCCATTCTCATCGCGTTGGCAGCCTTCGGTTTCTGGTGTGAGCGATTTCCCTGGGGCCGAAAATATTCGGGCGTAATGTTGCTAATCACGGCAGCAATTGTTCTGGCTAACTTACGCATCATCCCAACCGCCGCGCCTGCATACGACGTTGTATGGGACGTACTCGTGCCAATCGCCATCCCACTATTACTGTTTCAGGCAGATTTGAAGCGCATTGTTAGAGAATCTGGCCCAACTCTGATCGCCTTCATAATTGCTGCCGCGTCAGTTGTTGCGGGCTCTATCGTCGGTATATCTTTATTAGATCTCGGACCGAACGAAGCAGAACTCGCCGGTATCTTTACCGGCACCTACATTGGCGGTGGACTAAACTTTGCTGCCGTTGCAGAAGCAACCGGCATGCAAGGACACAGCCTCTTAGCGGCGGCTTATGCGGCCGACAACGTGATCACCAATTTGCACTTTCTCCTGATTATTTTCATTCCGGGAATTGCCTGGATGGCCAAGCGATATCCGACGCACCACATGGACAACGCGCAGAAATTCGATATCGACGACGAGGGCCCTGTCCATCAAATTGCGAGTCTTGATGTTGCTGGTCTTTTGATGGCGCTCGCAGCGGCGTTTACATTGGCTGCTATCGGTAAAGCGTTAGCAGCCGCTGCCGGGAGACCGGAGTTTTCGATTCTGGTGATAACCGCACTGGCTTTAACCGTCGCAACCCTTTTGCCGCGGCAAGTCGAAAAACTTTCCGGTTATCGGGAAGCCGGCAACGTAATGATGTTCATTTTCTTAGGCAGCATTGGCGCAAGCGCCGATATCTGGGAATTGATTGAATTAGCGCCGGTGTTGTTCGTATTCGCGACGGTGATCATCATTGTTCATCTCGTCGTTCTTTTCGGCGTTGGCTATCTCTTTAAGCTGGACCTTGCCGAACTCGCGATGGCATCGGTCGTCTGCATCGGGGGTCCTGCAAGCGCCGCTGCTCTCGCGTCAGCCAAGGGGTGGCGCGACCTGCTCATTCCTGGGGTGTTGGCAGGTTCTTTCGGCTATGCAACTGGTAGCTTTATCGGCGTCACGATCGTTGAGTGGCTTCGATAGGCGCCGCCACCTGGCGCTTTGCTGTACTATCAAATCCCTAATAAGAACTTGGATCGAAGCGCAAATTAGTCGCGTAAAAGCCGCTCCGGTCCAACCTAGTCCTAGGACATCTTCATGCAAGATATTGTGAATGTAGTCGGCAGTTGGGTGTGGAGTTACTGGCTGATCGGCCTATGTCTTGGCGCAGGCTTGCTCTTTTCTGTCCTTACTCGATTTCTACAAATACGCCACTTCCGCCATATGATCGAATTGCTTTTTTCCAACAAGGAATCGGAAAAGGGTATTTCGTCATTTCAGGCACTCGCAGTTTCGTTGTCCGGCCGAGTCGGCACCGGCAACATTGCCGGCACTGCAGCGGCAATTGGATTTGGTGGACCAAGTGCCGTCTTTTGGATGTGGGTGGTCGCCTTCTTTGGTGCCTCAACGGCATACATCGAGGCCACGCTCGCCCAAATTTACAAAGAAGACAGTGACGGCCAATATCGCGGCGGTCCGGCGTTCTACATCGAAAAGGGTATGGGCCAAAAATGGTTCGGCTGTTTGTTTGCATTAACCACCATCCTGGCCACTGGAATCTTGCTTCCGACCGTTCAGGCGAATGCTATCAGCACATCTGCAGAAATCGCGTTCGGTGCTAACGGCATGCTGGATACTTTCATCGGTGAAATCAGTTCAACCAAGTTAACGGCGGCAGTCGTCGTCGTTGCCATATTCGGCTTCATTATTTTTGGCGGTGTAAAGCGCATTGCACATGTCACGCAAGTCGTTGTGCCCTTTATGGCATTGGCATACATCGCTCTCGCCGTTGGTATCATCGTCATGAATATCGGCGAATTTCCGCGCGTCATTAACCTGATATTCAGCGACATATTTACACCGATGGCAGGCATTGGCGCAGCGATTGGCTGGGGTGTCAAACGCGGGGTTTACTCCAACGAAGCCGGCCAGGGAACCGCACCACATGCAGCCGCAGCAGCGGAGGTTCAGCATCCCGCCCAACAAGGATTAGTGCAGGCCTTTTCAGTTTACATTGATACTTTATTTGTCTGCTCGGCAACCGCATTTATGATTCTGATAACGGGTGCCTACAATGTAGTCGGTGGTGACGGGGGCTTCATTGTGCAGAATTTACCCGCCGCAACAGACCCAAATAGCCCGGCCTTTACGCAATTAGCCGTCGAAAGTGTCTTGCCTGCTTTCGGTAAGCACTTCGTTGCGCTGGCATTGTTTTTCTTCGCCTTCACAACTGTGTTGGCTTATTACTACATCGCCGAAACCAATATCGCTTACCTGCGTCGTTTCTTTCGAATTCCGGGAGAACTGTTGATATTGAAATTCATCATGATCAGCGCGGTATTTTATGGCGCGGTCAAAACGGCAAGCCTGGCGTGGGGTCTTGGCGACATCGGGGTTGGTCTGATGGCCTGGCAAAACATCATCGCCATATTGATCATATTCCTGATGGGAAAACCAGCGATTAAGGCACTAGAGGACTACGAGAAACAAAGAAAGACCGGCGTTACCGATTACACTTTTGATCCGGAGGCGCTTGGCATTAAGAACGCAGATTTCTGGAGCAAAAAGTAATCCTGACTCGGTTCATCGGCGCAATTTTGGTCGGCTTGATGTTGACGTTCACGCCGGCGATAACGAATGTGGCAGCGGCCGCCGAACAAAGAGCAATACTGGTGACAGGCGCGAGCACCGGAATCGGCCGAAATATTGCCGAGCGACTTGCTGCTGAACGTCACTACGTCTATGCAGGCGCGCAAGGCAGCCGACATTGAGGCCTTAAACGCGATTGAGAATGTGCAGGGAATCCGGCTTGACGTTACGGTTCAGGAAGAGATCGACGCAGCCGTTGCGCACATCACCAAAGAAGGCAGAGGCCTATATGGCTTGGTGAACAATGCCGGGGTGGCTGTGCTCGGGCCTCTTATCGAGGTCAGTGAAGCCGACATGCAATTCCAAATGGACGTGAATCTATTCGGCCCCTATAGAGTGAGCAAAGCATTCGCTCCACTGATCATTGAAAGCCGTGGATGAATTACCACAACGGGTTCAATCTCCGGCATTCTTTCAAATCAGATGCTCGGCCCTTACAGCATGAGTAAACATGCCGTTGAGGCCTATACCGACACACTCGCAGTTGAGATGGAGCAGTTTGATGTTGCCGTCAGCGTCATCGAACCTGGAAATTACAATTCCAACATACTCGATTCGCTTAAGAAAAGACGCCGCGAAAATGGTCTATCCGTAGATGACTCCCGCTATCGCGATGCTATCGATGCAATCAATGAACGATCACCGGATCGCTCAAACTTTAAAGAGCCTGATGAAGTTTCTGCAGCTGTACTGCAGTTTTTATTCGAAGCACACCCAAAACGCCGCTACATGGTAGTACCGAACCAGTTTGAGGCGGAAATTACGATTCAAAAAGCCATCGAAGAATTAGTGCAACTCAACGAGCGGCACCAATATTCCTACGCTAGAGACGAACTCATTACGCTTCTTGATGCGGCTCTGGAAAATTCTGCAGCAAACTAGTCGACGCTCGACCCAACCGACTTGAAGTCGATCCCCAGCGATCGCAATTTGCGATACAGGTGGGTTCTCTCCATGCCAACGCGATGCGCTAACTTAACGACTTTGCCGTCACAAAGTGCCAGCTGCTGTTGCAGATAAGTACGCTCGAACTGCTCTCTGGCTTCGCGGAGTGGTAGTGAAAGTAAATCCTGCTTTACCAAAGGTTCGTCGACGACCGCGGCTGCACTGATTTCTCCCTCAACTTCCTCGAGTGTAATTTCGTCTTCAGAGTCAGTCATCAGCAACCGTCGCACAAGATTTTTCAATTCTCGTACGTTATCCGGCCACGGGTAATTTCGTAAGCGATTTTGTGCGGCA
>JABIUH010000465.1 GCA_018701055.1 Woeseia sp.
AATCCGGAAATGGCCGCGAATGGGGTCCCCACGGAATCGAAGAGTTTCTAGAAACCAAATCCGTATACGGTTACCACGAAGCGGAGTAAGCACTGCTCGAGTTCGAAATAGGTCGACACAAACCCAGTTGCAACTGCAGGAAATCTGAATTGAAAACGAAAGGCATACAACGTCCTACAAAGCCCAGCGTCGTGGCGACTCTGCTTGCGGTCCTCGCTCTTTTTGGCTGCTCGGATACGCAGCGACTCGAAGCAACTGGGAAAAGTGCTGTCCGCGGCATCAACGCTCTTGTTGATTCTCCTGAGCTAAGTTTCCTCATTGAAGAGCGCAGCATCGGCGGTGTTGCATTCAAGTCGGTCGCGGGCTTTGCCGAATACGATGACCTTAGCTACAATTTCAATTTCGATATCCTACTGCCGGGTGACATAGAAACAACCCGACTCGGCTCGCAGTTTATCGATTTCGTCGTCAACAACGAATATACCGTTGTGTTGACTGGCAGTTACGACAACCCGATCATTTCGTTTTGGGAGGAACCAGAACGGATCTTCGATGGATCTGAAACTATTTTCGAAATGGATTTCGCACACTTGGCGGCAAGCCAAGGAGAAGTCGATGTGTATCTTGCCGCAATCGGTACAACACCCGTCCTCGGTGAAGAGATCGGCTCGCTTAATGTTGGCGAACGTATCCCATATCAAGAATTCACCGATGGCATATACGAATTTATTGTTACACCGAAAGGCCTGCCCGGAACAATTTTATTTCAGTCAAATGGATTGATTTCGACACCCGCTACCCGCGTCACTCTGGCAATCTTTGATGCAGATCCGTCTCTGAATGCTGACCTCGCGGTCAGCCTGCTTAACACTGCCGGCAGCTCTGCCACGCTCTTCGACATCAACAAGCCGGCACAATTGCGACTGCTCCATGCTGCTTTTGGCACCAGCAATATTGACGGCTACCTCGATAGCGATTTCAGCAGCGCCGCCTTTTCGGACATTGCCTACGGCGAAGTATCGGACTATATCGATATAGACGGCAGCCTCATGCCATTGACGATAACGCCAACCGGAAATTCAGGCGCACCAATTTTTGAACAAGACACCGTTTCGGTTTTGAATTCACGCTCAACCATCGTCTTTGGCGGCGATCCCGCCACACCAATATTCCTCGGGTTGATAGATGAAGCACGTCCAATAGCTCCCTTCCCCATATTAAGGGTGAGTAATTTATCGGTGAATGCGAGCCCGGTTAATATTTATTTGATTGAACCGGGCGCAACGATCGACGCGGAAACCGTCGTTGAATTGGCCGCACTCCCCTACCCATTCGATACCGGATTTTTCGGACCCACCCCCGGTATGGCCGAACTGGTCATCACGCTATTTGCTGACATCATTCCAATCTCAGTTCCGCTTCCGCTTACCATGCAAAATGGTGATGTATTTGACGTGGTTATTTTAGATACAGCGGATCCAAACGTCGTTGAAGCTGTACTATTTGATTCGGTAGTCGTATCGCCCTAGTCGGCCCTTGAAATCAGCTCGAGGTCCTCGAACAACCTACAACGCGATTGACGCAGCGATATAGGCGGCCTTGTCATTTGCCGCATCGTCTCTACTGATGTATTTTGCGCGATACATCGCCTGATCTGCAACACTGACCAAAGGCCACAGTTCCTCGCCATGTTGTGGCATCAGCGCAATTCCGACGCTCGCAGAACAATCAATTTCCTGACCCTGAATAATATGCGCCTCGAAAACCGTTTCCATGAGTCTCTCGACGATATGTTTGATCTCTTTAACGGAAACGCCTGGTAGCACGATGGCAAACTCATCACCGCCAAGCCGCACCAGTGAACTCACGGTAAATAATGTAAAAAGCGACTGGCGTGAAACCGCCGCTGAAGAACGTTAACGTTCTCCCTATTCCGTAGAGATTCTGATCAGTGGTGTTATATGAAAACGCCTACCCGCCACCATCATTCCGATCAGAAACAAGAAGTAGGCAATTGCATTGTTCGAGGACCGAGTGGATGCTCGTGACACGCGTACGGATAGCCACAAATATATCGCCGCCTCAAACGCGAAGACCGCGGGCAACATAGTCGGAAGCTGACTAGACATTGCAGCCAGATCCCGCGCGATAAGTGAAAATTGTCATCGCATCATCGTAGCGATTGGTCTGTCAGACCGCTGCGACTTATGCCGCATTACCTATAAGTCACCTGCACGAAAAATTTCTCAAATCGTTTGTGATAACCATGAAATAACGTTTATTTACGAATGTTTACAATCCGCCGCGGGTGTCCTCAATCAACTTATCGACGACCGCGTGCAGAGCGGCCTCAGGGTCTTTTCCTGACGCTAGCGCCTCATTGTGCGATGCCAACTGCCGATGTGCACTGGTGCCTCGACTTAAGATGTCTCGTACTGACGCCACCTCTTTCTCGCACCCAAGTACCTGAGAGTCTTCGTAAGTAAGATCTAAAATCTCATCGAGCAATTCATCGAATGGCACAATCGACCCCTTGGCAAAATCGATCATCCCCTCATCGAAGCTGTAGCGCATCGCACGCCAACGATTTTCATTGATCAACATCTGTGAGTACGTTCGCCAGCGTTGATTTTTAGTACGCAATCGGTACAACATTCGCATCACGCAGACCCACAGCGCCGTCAGCGAAATAGCGTCATCAAGACGTGTACAAACATCCATGATTCTGGCTTCGAGCGTCGGGAAGCGTGCACTCGGTCGTAAATCCCACCAGATCTTGGTGGAATCCTGGA
>JABIUH010000468.1 GCA_018701055.1 Woeseia sp.
CAACGGGCATGTCACGAATTAGATTGGAATTGTCGTGCGGTTGGCCCAATGCTAGACGGTCTTAAGACTTATGACGGCTTGTATACTGGCTAGGCATACTACGTAAACCGCAAACGAAAAAGCCAAAAGATCGCGGAGGAGAAGTCAGGTGAAAACAATGTTGATTAGTGCCGCGATGGTCGGTTCTGGCGGATTCATTGGAGCGCTTTGTCGATTTGGTGTAAGCGGATTTATTCAACGAAATCCATCGCTCGTGACTTTTCCGTACGGGACGCTCATGGTCAATATGGTTGGTTGTCTGTTGATTGGATTAGCGGCTGGTTTCTTGGAATCAAGACAACTCGCCAACCCGGATATCCGCTCATTCGTAATCGTCGGCATATTAGGCGGTTTCACTACCTATTCTGCGTTCGGCTTTGAGACGTTCGCGTTGCTTCGAGATGCAGAATTTCTTAAGGCTGCCAGTAATGTGCTCATTCATATCGTTGCTGGTTTGTTTCTCGTATGGATCGGCTATACGCTAACTTCGAAGTAGCGCTCGGTGATGAGTTTATCGTCATGCTAAGTCAGACTAGTCGGCTGTTGCCATACACGAACGGTACGGAAGAGATTTTGGCATGCGCGATTACTGTTCGTGATCTTGGTTGCTACTTGTTGGTTTTTGCCAAAGACAATGAATACATTGAGCTAACGAATGAACTATGAAATAAGAAACGCGGAAGTCTCCGACGGTAAAGCAATGCTCGATTTGATGCCACGGCTTGCGGATTTTGAGGTGCCGGATTCTCGGAATCCAGATCATCTCTGGCGTGATGATGCAGCGTTGCTTGAACGTTGGCTCAAAGGCGAGGAAGAATGTTTGGTGCTTGTGGCCGTTACTAGTGCCAGTCGGGTACTAGGTTTCACGTTGACGCGTTTGCGTCCCGAAGCACTCAGTCACGAACCAAGCGCTCATTTGGAAGCCATTGCCGTCGATCAGGCGGCTGAGGGGCAGGGCGTAGCCAAAGCGCTCCTGAAGGCGACAGAAGAAAGTGCACGCGCAAAAAGTGCCGAAACATTGACCTTGCATGTAATCTCAAGCAATACGCGCGCGCGCGAATTCTACGAACGTGCCGGTTACTTCGGTGAACTTGTGCGTTACATCAAACCTATTTAAATCTAGAGGAAATACTGAGTGCTGAGAATTCGCTCACTTGACGCTGGAGACTGGTCGAAGATCTGGGTTTTCATGGAGCCGAATATTCGCTCCGGTGAGACTTATCCCTATGCAAAGGATATGACGTCGTAGCAGGCGCACTACATGTGGGTCGAGGTTACAGAGGCAGCGTACGTCGCCGAAGATGATGACGGCCAGGTGTTGGGAAGCTACTACATTAAGCCGAATCAGCCGACCCTCGGCGCTCACGTTGCTAATTGTGGCTACATAGTCGCTCCTGAAAGTCGTGGTAAGGGCATCGCGACACAAATGTGTGAGCATTCGCAATCGGAGGCTTTGGCTCGCGGGTATCGGGCCATGCAATTCGATCTGGTTGTTGCGACAAACGTTGCAAGTTATAGATTGTGGACAAAGATGGGATTCGAAACAGTCGGTCGCCTAGCGGGTGCATTCAATCACAGCGAGCACGGTTATGTTGATGCCTACGTAATGTACAAAGTCTTGTTATGAAGGCCGCTGTTTATGACGCGTTCCAGGGACCAGTCGAAATTCGCGAAGTCGACGATCCGGAGCCAGGACGCTCCGGCGTCGTTGTTAAAGTTGCCGCAACAGGCATTTGCAGAAGCGACTGGCATGGTTGGATGGGGCACGACAGGGATATTCGCGTGCCGCACGTTCCTGGACACGAACTGGCCGGAACGGTCGCAGCGGTCGGCGCCGATGTACGAAACTGGAAGATCGATGATCGAGTGACTGTTCCGTTTGTTTGCGGATGCGGCGACTGTCCGCAATGCTGCAGCGGTAATCAACAAATTTGCGACAACCAGACACAGCCTGGGTTTACCCACTGGGGATCGTATGCGGAATATGTTCGTATTGATTACGCGGATGAAAATTTGGTAGCGCTTCCGGAAACTATTGATTTTACGACCGCAGCAAGCCTGGGGTGTCGATTTGCCACTTCTTTCCGAGCTGTCGTTGCACAAGGCAATATTGAACCTGGTATGTCAGTGGCGATTCATGGCTGTGGCGGCGTTGGCCTGTCCGCGGTCATGATTGCCCGCGCACTCGATGCGACGGTTATTGCGATTGATATTGACGCGGAAGCTCTGAGTTTGGCGGAGGCTTGCGGTGCGGCAATTACAGTTGACGCGTCGATGTCTGCCTCGGTCATTGAAGAAGTTCGCGAACGCACGGGTGGCGGCGTAGATCTATCGATCGATGCGCTCGGTAGCCAGCAGACCTGCTTCAATTCGATTGCCGTCCTCAAAAAACGAGGTCGACACGTTCAGGTCGGCTTGATGGCAGGTGATGATCACCATCCGCAGATTCCAATGGAACTCGTGATCGCAAATGAACTCGAAATTGTTGGAAGCCATGGAATGCAGGCGTTTGAGTACGGACGAATGCTACAAATGATTGAAAATGGGTTGCTGCGGCCGGATAATCTGGTGCGTCAAAGAGTGTCGCTCGAACAAGCTGCGATGTCTTTGGGGAATCCGTCGGAACTGCAGGTCCCCGGCGTTACAGTGATTGACAGGTTTTAACTGACATCCAGCGATGAAATTTTCTTCCTTACAAATCGGCGTCGTTTCAGTAGTTGCCGCTGTCATTCTGTGGATGATCGCGACGTGGTTTGAAGATGACGCGCGCTGGTTACCTGCCGAAACGAGTGGTCAGGTCGACACTCAACTGCAAAGCCCGAGGCCTGATACGCCCGTTAGAACAGCGACTGATGTATTGAGCTGTGAACAATCCGAGTCGCTTCTTAACGAAGATGTAGCAGCAGCACGTTACTGCTCGAGTGATGACGATTGCACATTGTTTGATTATGGATATCCGATCCAGTGTATGACTTCCGTATCAAAAGAGCAGATAACGGCGCTTCGACTCGCGTATCGACGTTATGAGGACAGCTGTTCGTACCGTGTTTACTACGACTGCCCGACGGGTGAAATGGTACGGATGCCGATTTGTCGAAACAATCATTGCGAAGTTGAATTGACGACGTCCGATCCACTGCAGGACGCAACTCTGCAGTACCTTGGTATTAAAGAACCCTGACGTTGTGACACAAGACAACGACCAGATTGCCAGTACAAAACGATTGAGTATCTCTCGCTTATCAGTTGCAGATGCGAGTTTCATACTTAAGCTTCTGAACGAACCGTCGTTTATTCAGTTTATCGGCGACCGAGAAGTGCGAACTGAAGACGACGCGAGAAAATATCTGGCGGAGGGCCCTCTCAATAGCTATGAAAAAAACGGCTTCGGCCTGTTCAGGGTGTCGTCAGTAGGGACTCACGATCCACTCGGTATCTGTGGCCTTGTGAAACGTAGTGAACTACCCCACCCGGACTTAGGTTTCGCGTTTTTACAGACTCAATGGAGCAACGGCTATGCGCTGGAGTCTTCCCGGGCCGTACTGCAATACGCGGCCTCCGAATTGGACTTTCTCCGTGTCATTGCGATTGTGAACGCCGATAATTCGGCATCAATAAGACTTATTGACAAACTTGGATTCAATTTTGAGAAGATGGTGCGTATGACGGGGGAGACTGAAGAGATTTGTCAGTACACGATCGCGCTCCAGGGAGACTGTCGATGAGCAGATCTAAGGGTCGACGAATGGAACGAATTCGAAACGAAATGCGCCTGTGGCTCCGCACGCACTGCGGGCAGCGGCTTTCTTATTCGCAGAAAGACATCGATAACGGTCGCGAAGAGTTGGGTTTTAAAAGCGTAGATGACGCTTTCATCGCCTATTCGGTTTTCGGCGCCGATCTGGCCCCGACCGTCATGGACAATCTTGAATTGACCCTCTTCGCTGAGGAGTTCAGTGAGCTAGTTGCAGCAGGTGCCGGCGAATCCGCCGTAGTGATCGATTTTCTTGGCGATAGTTGACGTCCAATGCTTCGTGGTGATATTCACGTCCGCGTCGCACGTCCAGATGACGCATCAGACTTAAGTGCGCTCGCATGGCGTTCAAAAGCGTATTGGGGTCATGGGCAGAGTTTCCTGAATGCTTGCCGTGACGAGCTTACGTATTCGGATGAACAGATCAATAGCGCCCAATTTGAGTTTCATACTTTCGAATTGAAGCGGGATATTGTCGCCTTCTACGCGTTGGAGTTTGACTCGACCAGTGTCGCGGAACTTGAAGCGATGTTTATAGAGCCAGACTTCATAGGTTGCGGTTTGGGGAGTGAATTATTTTCACATGCGACTTCACGTTGCCAGGCCAGAGCAATGAGCCGGTTGCTTATTCAGGCAGATGAGTTCGCGGCGGATTTCTATATAACGATGGGCGCGATTCAGTGTGGCTCTCGTGAATCGGGCAGCATTATCGGCAGACATTTGCCATTGTTCGAATTCAAAATAGCTGGCTCGTCTTCTACTACCAGAGGTTTAGTTGAGTGACAGAAATAAGTTGGGGTGACTTTGAAAAAGTTGAGCTTCGTGTGGGCGAAATCATCGCAGTTGATGAGTTTCCGGAAGCCCGTAAACCTGCCTGGAAGATGACCATCGATTTCGGCGCGGAAATCGGTATGCGGCGGTCTTCTGCCCAGATAACAGATCTTTACGACGCAGAAAAGCTGATTGGAAAACAAGTGCTTGCAGTAGTGAATTTTCCACCGAAACAGATCGGACCGTTCATGTCAGAATGTCTCGTTACCGGATTTTCTAACCAAGATGGCGCCATCGTCCTTGCTGTACCTGATCAACCTGTTGAAAAAGGATTGCGGCTTGTATAAAAACAAAGAAGGATGCTGAATTGATTAAGCCTGCCAATATTTCGGACACGTTTGTCGTTGTGCCGCAGAACATGTGGCACAAGGCAATAGTATCTCAGCCGGCAACGATGATTTTTGTGACTCCCGGCGAAAAAACAGAAAACCGGGAAGTGCCACCGGTATGAGCGAATATATTGCGACAGTATCTTGGGAACGCGGGGATCAGGATTTTTGCGGTAACGAATACAGTCGTGGGCACTCCTGGACGTTTGATGGCGGGCTTTCTGTTCCTGCTTCGGCTTAACCAGATATTGTGCCATTGCCCTGGTCTGTTGCTGAAAATGTCGATCCGGAGGAAGCCTTTGTCGCCTCGATTTCAAGCTGTCACATGCTGTTTTTTCTGTCGCTCGCGGCTAAGCGTAAAATAGTTGTTGATCGCTATACAGATAGTGCCGTCGGTTTTATGGAGCAGAGAGAGGATGGAAAAATTGCGATGACCAAAGTCATTCTGCGCCCGGAGGCAGATTATTCCGGCGATGCACAACCAGATAGAGAGCTGTTGGAGAAGCTTCATCATCGGGCTCACGAGCTCTGCTTTATTGCTAATTCGGTCAATGCAGAAATTGTCACAGAGGTCATTGCTTGATTAATGAAACGACAAACTGGCAAGACCTGCGAGAGTTCAAAGCCGTTGACCTAACGCAGTCGTTTGTATTGTCGTGGGAGGTCAACACAGATTCGCTGCTCATCGATGTGGATCTCTTTCTATGTCAGGAACATCCTTTCTATGAGCGGCCAAGACCGTCGGAACAAGCTTGTTTCCGACCTGCACACCTGGAGTTTCCCCGTTGTTCAGCAATTTTCGCCGCCGAATCGGGCGCTGGCCGGTCTATTGCTGAGTCGATCAAGCATTTGGGAGCCGGTCGAATCAGTGATTTACGCAGAACTGGCGAGGGTCAGTACGAAATCATCGGTGATTTTGGCGTAATCGCCGTATCAGCTGAGCGACCGATGGTACGATTGAAGGATACGACAATCTAATAATAATCCGCAGGCCGTGACCATCGCAGCCCAGCGCATCAAAAAACGCCAGGAGCGACCTTCCATGCATGAAGAAATCACACATCCTTGTGTGCAGCACAAATTGGCCCTGATCCGTGATGTTGATACGGGCCACAAAAAATTTAGAGAGTTGGCGACTGAGATCACGATGTTCGTGTGCTACGAAGCCCTAAAGGGTTTATCGGTCAATGAAGTCGATGTCGAAACACCTGTTGCGACGGCAAAATGTCATAAAATTGCCGAAGAGATTGTCGTTGTTCCAATTCTGCGTGCCGGCGTCGGTATGCTCGACGGAATTCTTTCTTTGCTACCCTCAGCGCGAGTCGGTTTTGTGGGTCTGTATCGCGATGAGGAAACTAAAGAGCCGGTTACTTATTACGAGAAGCTTCCGAAAGAGGCTAAAAACGGCGTTTGCATCATTATTGATCCAATGCTGGCAACCGGTGGATCGACCGTCGCGACCATCGATCTCCTTAAGGAAAGAGGCGCGGGCAAAATTGTCGTTGTTTGCATCGTTACTTGTCCGGAAGGTGTGCAGCGTGTTGAGGCAGCTCACCCGGACGTTCACATCTATGCTGCCAGTGTTGATGAGGGTCTAAATGAGAAAAAATATATTGTGCCGGGCCTTGGCGATGCCGGCGACAGATTGTTTGGAACCCGTTAGAGCACAATGATCGCATCAGCATTGACGCCATTTAGTCTGTCAAATTGACGGCGTGCTCAGTGCCGAGGACCCGATACTTGTCAGATATTTTTCGAAGTCAGTGCTGTTATCGGATTTGGAGGGGCGCTAATTCGCCGGGCGAGAGGTTTTGCAGTTAGCCCCTGCGTAAATTCAAGACTGGAACGTAATGTGGCTGAACTAAAAACAAAAGCAAATAAGGCCAGCGTTACCGCGTTCCTCAGTACGATTGAAGACGAACAGAAGCGGGCCGACTGTCGAGCGATTGCTAAAATGATGCGTGACGCGACGGGAAAACGAGCGAAGATGTGGGGTGCGGCGATCGTCGGCTATGACCAATATGATTACAAGTATGCAAGCGGTCGATCAGGAACGTTCATCATTACAGGTTTTTCGCCGCGGGCGAAAAATATTTCAATTTACATCATGCCGGGTTTTTCGGAATTTGCGAGTTTGATGAAAAAATTAGGTAAACACAAAACCGGAAAATCGTGTCTATACATCAAAAAGCTTGAAGATGTTGATAACAAAATATTAGCGCGCTTGATTAAAGAGTCCGTCCAAATCATGCGTCGCCGGTATTCCTAAGCAGAACTTGGAGATCAAAATGGCTCAGGACGTCACCACACAAAGTCGAAGAAAGTTCCTACAGTTTCTTGCCGCAAGTCCGCTTTGCGGCGCATTTGCAGGTCTCAATCCTGCGGATGCTGCAGCCGAGCTAGCCGCAAGCCCGGCGGATGCAATTGATATATTCGATCTGGAGTTAACCGCCAGCGGTAAAATTCCGGTTGCGCATTGGGGGTACTTAGCCACGGGTGTCAATGACGATTCGACCTTGCGGGCGAATCGAACCGCGTTCGAAAAGTATTTCGTGCGATCACTGCGATTACAAGACGTATTAGATGTTGATTCATCGGTTGAGATTCTCGGCACACGCTGGCCGACGCCGATCGTGATGGCGCCGGTCGGTTCCCAAAAAGCATTTCATGCTGATGGCGAGCTAGGCTCTGCGCGCGCTGCGAAATCACGCAATCATTTGCAGATGTTGTCGACCGTATCATCGACCTCGATCGAAGAAGTTACAGCAGCTCGTGAAGCGCCTCTGTGGTTTCAGTTATACACAATGGGCGGGTGGCAAGGCATTCGTGCTCGCTTGCGTCGTGCGGAGGCTGCGGGTTCTCCGGTTGTTGTGTTAACCGTAGATAATGTGCCCGGCGGTGATCGACATACACTCGCACGAGCAGTACGGAAAGATTCTCGCGATTGCAGCGTCTGCCACGAGGGTAGTGGTGTCGCTGCGCGCACCAAGCCGATGGCGGGTGGTGGCACTGACGAACGATTCGGCGTGACCTGGGAGTTCCTGGACCGATTGCAGCAAGAAACCACAATGAAGGTCTTCGTAAAGGGAATTGTGACTGCCGAAGACGCAGAGCGATGTGTCGAGCAAGGTGTCGACGGAATTATTGTTTCCAATCATGGCGGGCGAGGCGATGATTCGGGTCGCGGCACAATTGACAGTCTTGCGGAAATCGCACCGGTGGTTCGAGGACGAACGACGTTGATGATGGATAGTGGTATCAGACGCGGAAATGACATTTTCAAGGCGATTGCGTTGGGCGCCGATGCGGTGTTAGTCGGAAGACCGTATATTTGGGGTCTTGGCGCATTCGGTCAGGCCGGTGTTGAGCGTGCACTGGATATTTTGACAAATGAGCTAAGAGTGGCAATGCAATCGTTCGGAACGCGGACGATCGCGGATATCGGGCGTTCCAACATTCAAATAGGTTGAGAGCATTGATTGAAGAACTCAAAGCATCACGGATCGAAAACGATGAACTCGTCATCGAAACGCAAACGACGACGGAAACGTACGACTCGAAGTATCTCGTCGCCGCTTTGCTTGTTTATGTTGCGAAGGGTGGCGGGCAGATCTCCAGCGAAGAAACTTCGGAAATGCTTCGACTTGTCACCAGTCACTTCGATTTGCCGAGCGCACAATCTCTGGAATTATTGACCAAGGCGCTGTCGGATATTGCCGAGAACCCTGACTTTGAAAATCTTCTGCGTGAATTGTCCGCGGTCCTAAGTGAAGACGACAAAGCTGAAGTGACCTTGATGATGCTCAAGGTCGTTGCTGCAGATGGCCGCAGAGATATCCAGGAACTTGAAAAGTTTCAGGTGGCGGTCAAGATAATTGGTATTTCTGCCGAGACATTGCACGGTGCTTACGATCGGTATTTCGCCGAAACGCAAGTTTGACTATCAGGAAACCCCTGATTATTTGTTGCACTAAAGATCAATTTTCAGCGATCATCAGCTCGATAGAACTGACCGCAGGCAAATTGGATACAGATTTCATAAGGAGATAAGTATGACCAGTGAATTAATGAGCCTTACGTGGGTTGCAGCGCTTTCGGCTGTAATGTGGGTGCCCTACATTCTGAATACTATTGCGGTACGCGGCCTGGTGACTGCGGTTGGTTACCCGGATAATCCTGCTCTACTAGCAGACTGGGCGCAGAGGATGAAAGCTGCGCACTATAATTCTGTAGAAAATTTGGTTGTATTCGCAACGCTCGTGTTAGTTGCCAATGCTGCCAGCATCAGTACGGATGTAACTGTATTGGCTTGCGAAATCTACTTTTGGGCACGGCTTGTGCACCTGCTTTCGTTTACGTTTGCCGTACCCTGGGTGCGAACACTGTCATTTGCTATAGGTTGGATGAGTATGGTCGCATTGCTCATCCAGATGCTTTAGAAAGCACCGCCAACTACTTTCGACTCTCCTGATAGAGTCGTACCTGATCCTCGAGCGCGCTCCAGCGCTCGAGATTCTTATCAAGTCGCCGTTGGATGTCGGCCAACTTATCGAGTATCGGTGCCGTTTTCGAACGATCTTGCGCGTAGAAATCGTTGGCTGCTATTTGCGACTGAATTAATTCAATCTCAGTTTCCAATGCCTCGATTTTCTTCGGCAAGCCGTCTAGTTCCCGTTGTTCGCGGTAGCTCAATTTACGCACCGGCGCTGCTTCAGATTCAGTTGCAGTGCGCTGCTTTGAAATTCGGTCAGCATTTTCACGGTCGACTTCAGTCAGTGCGTGGCCCTGGCGGAGCCAGTCTGAATAACCCCCGACGTATTCCTGCAAGTGACCATTTTCTTCGAAAACGATCGTACTGGTGACGACGTTGTCTAAAAATTGTCGATCGTGACTGACAACGATCAGCGTTCCCTGGTAGTCGGCGAGGCGAGCCTCAAGCACCTCCAAAGTTTCCATGTCTAAATCGTTGGTAGGTTCATCCAAAATCAACAGATTCGCGGGTCGAGTGAAAAGTTTCGCAAGAATAATGCGATTCTTCTCACCACCGGAAAGAGATTTTACGGGCGTTAATGATCGTTTGGGGCTGAAGAGGAACCCCTTGAGATAGCCGATCACGTGTCGATCAATTCCGCCCAGATTTATGTACGTACGCCCATCGCCGACATTTTCGGCAACCGACTTTTCCGGATCCAGTGATTCGCGTAATTGATCGAAGTAGCCGACTTCGAGATTGGTGCCGAGCTTAACCGTTCCACTTTGCGGTTCCAGGTCGCCTAACAAGATGCGCAGTAGCGTCGTTTTTCCAACGCCATTGTTTCCGAGAATTCCTATTCGATCACCGCGGGTAATATTAATAGAAAAATTTTCGATCAAGGGTTGATCGTCGAAACGATAACTGATGTTCTTGGCGCGAATTACTTTACGACCTGACTGATCTGCTTCTTCAATATGGATTCGAGCATTGTTTTCTCGAGCAATTCTTTTAGTGCGCTCGTCGCGCATCTGAACCAAGGCACGTGCGCGACCTTCATTGCGCGTTCTGCGGGCTTTGATGCCTTGTCGGATCCAAATTTCTTCCTCTTCCAGCTTCTTGTCAAACTTCGCGTCCCCGCGCATTTCAGCTTCTAAGGCACTCTCTTTTCGACGCAGAAAATTGTTAAAGTCTCCCGGCCAACTGGTCAGTTTGCCGCGGTCAATTTCGATGATTCGTGTAGCCAGCTTTTGCAGGAATGCTCTGTCGTGCGTGATGAACAATACGGCGCCATTATACGAGCGTACGACATTTTCTAGCCATGTAATGGTGACGATATCAAGGTGGTTAGTGGGTTCGTCCAGCATCAACAGATCAGGCTGTTGCACCAAGGCCTTCGCCAACGCTACGCGTCGTCGCCAGCCGCCGGACAATTCGTGCATCTTCTTGTTCGCGGGTAAAGAAAGCTCGGAAATTGTTGATTCAACCCGCTGCTCTAGATTCCAACCACCATGGGCATCAATCTGCTTGTGCAGGGTTTCCAGTTCGCGCATTCCCTCGCGATCCAAATCCTTCTGTGACTGTTCGCTATAGCGATCGAGGAAGGATTGGATATCGGTGAGGCCGGAATGCACCACTTGCCGAACGGTTAAATCCTCTGCCTCGGGAAGGGACTGAGACAGCTGACTAACGACGAGTCCGGTCTTTTTGACGATTTCGCCACGATCTGGCTCAATTTCGCCGCTGATCAGTTTAAAGGTGGTCGATTTTCCGGCGCCATTTCGGCCGATTAGACACACGCGTTCGCCTGTTTCGA
>JABIUH010000469.1 GCA_018701055.1 Woeseia sp.
CGCGTCGCCAATCCACCAAAGAAACGCTGGCTGTACTTCCGGATATCCTGTGTCGTAATTTTTCTGCAAATCGACCATGAGATCCATCGCGTGGTTGGTCGGCAGATTGCTGTGAATAATGCTGTGGCGAAGTCCGCTTACAGGGTTGTCTTCAAGAACGCGCGCGTAGCTTTCCATTGTGAAGTCGATGGCCCGATCGCCAATGGCATGGGTGCCGATATGTATTTCTGCGTCGTGAAAAAGACGGATTTGTTCGAGCAGAGTATTGGTATCTAAATACGTGAGACCTGTATTGCCCTCGTCGACACCATCGAAGTCTTCATTCCAATCATCATGCATCCAGGCCGTACGAGCGGTACCGCTGCCGTCAATATAAATTTTGACTCCACCGGAGATGATTTCATCACTAGTCGATTCATTGCGCGGACGTGTGATCGGCGCGATGTGTTGCAATAAATTTTCTGCTTCAGCCATTGTGTCCGGCACGCGCCAAAGCGTGAATACGCGGACAGATAGGTCATCATTGGCATGGATGGTTTGGTAGGCATCCCATTGTCGTTGATCGATTTCCGGATCTTTGATCGTCGTAATACCAACAGCGTTGAGCTCACTGACTTCTGCAGTCACTGCTCGAACGAAGTCTTCGGTGGAAACCGCCGGTGTGACGTCGGTAATCAGGCGCATCGCTTGATCGGTCAGAATTCCAGTCGGATTGCCGTCAACATCTCGAACGATCACGCCTCCGTCGGGGTCCGGCGTGGCCTTGGTCACGCCCGCTATTTCGAGCGCTCTTGAATTGGCGACGCCGTAGTGTGCGGATGTATGCAGAAGCCAGACCGGGTGGTTCGGTGAGGCCGAGTCCAGATCTGCTGCGTTCAGGTCGCGGTTTTCGATCAGTTTTCCCGCATCCCATTTAGAGCCGATGATCCACTCACCAAGCTCGAACCGCGCTGCGGCGGAGCGCACATTGTCCAATATGTCGTCGACACTCTTAACGGCAGGGTATTCGATGTCGAGTGACGACAAGCTGTCTAGTGCGCCCCAGGCAAAATGGTTATGGGTGTCGATTAAACCTGGAGTGATTGTTTGGCCATGAAGCTCGACTAGCCTGGTGTCAGGTCCGGCCAGCTTTCTAACGTTTACAGCGCTACCAACAGAGATGATTTGTTTGTCGCGGATCGCAATGGCTTCTGCAATCGATTCTGTTGCGTCCATCGTTAAAACGCTTCCACCAAACAAAATAATATCAGCAGTGTTGTTACTTTCTGATTTTGGATCGCACGCACTTACCAGCATCAAAGCAGTGATGCTGATTAACTTCACTAATTCTTTTCTATGCATTGCGTTCTCGTTGCCAGAGGGCCTCAGAAGATAAAGTCTAGTACCCCATCACCTGATCAGGAATGATGACTTGATTCTCTTCTGCATAGGCATCCCACAGCTGCAGCATATTTGCGAGTTTTTCCGGGTTCTTTGCCGCCAGGTCGTTCATCTCGCTTGGGTCTTCCGCAATATTAAAAAGTTGCCATGCATAGTTTTCTGCAACGGGGTTTCGGGACTGCCAAAAATCGCCGGCCGGTTCCTGGATCATTTTCCAGTCTCCCTGACGGATGGCCGTTTTTCCAAATAATTCCCAGCCGATATAGTCGTCACCGGTATGGGTCTCTTGCGCTTCGCCACGCAACATTGGCAACATCGACTTACCGGTCATTTGCACGATGTCACGATTTTTATACGGCGAATCGGGGTGTTCAACGCCGACCAGGTCGAGCACGGTCGGCATGACATCCATGACGGAAACGAGAGCGGTGTTAAGGCCGGATTGATTAAGTTTTGGGTAATGCATAATCGCCGGTACGCGGATGCCGCCTTCGGACGTAAACCCTTTGAACATTCGCCACGGGCCGGTACTCGCCCGGGCCCAACCTGCGCCATACCAGAGGAAAGAGTCAGCGTTGCCCATGTTGTCGTAACTGTTGTCGCAGCACTCTTCTATCCATCGACCTATGGCGCCAATCGATTGGTCCATCGGATGGCCCTCGGCGCCGTTGTCAGATAAGAAAACGATGAGGGTATTGTCGAATTCATCGATCGATTCCAGATAGGCGATTAGCTCGCCGATGTATTGGTCGATATCACTGGTCATCGCGGCGTAAATTTCCATCATTCGCGCTGAGTTCTGCTGTTCTTCAGCGGACAAGGAATCCCATGCCGGCACTTCAGCAAGCTTTGGATACGGCACGACGTTCTCGTCGATCAGACCAAGTGACTTTAGTCGCTGTATACGGTTCGTATGCAATACGTCATAGCCATCATCATAGTTGCCCTGAAAGCGCTCGATAGAGGGTTGTGGTGCCTGCAGCGGCCAATGGACGGCGGTGTATGCGAGATAGCCGAAAAATGGTCGATCGTCAGCTTGATTGCTATCGATATAGTCGATCATTTTGTGCGTAAACGATTGGGTCGAATAAAAATCATCTGGCAATGCGTCGATCATCTCTTGATCTTCACGGTAGGGCGCTTTCCCCGGTCCCACCATTGGCATCATGTCAAAGTGCGATGCGCCTCCCGCAAGTGAAGCGTATGAGTGCTCGAATCCGCGAGCCGCAGGGCTATTGTCGTCTTCGTATCCCAAGTGCCATTTGCCGGTCATGTAGGTGTGGTACCCATCATCCTTTAAAATACTGGCAAGCGTCACAACCTTGTCGTTTAACACACCTTGATAGTGGTCATAGACCAATAGCTCCGGAGGAAGAGCTTCGGGAATGTTTGGCACTCCATTCCTATGGCTGTCTACACCGGTCAGCAACATGGCCCGCGCCGGGGCACAGCTACCAGCCGTGTGGTAGTTGGTAAGAGAAAGTC
>JABIUH010000434.1 GCA_018701055.1 Woeseia sp.
AATGGACAATGGAATTCCGTTCGGCAAAATCGCCGATTCGAAAGGCGTTGGCGCGGAACGATGCATTGCCGGTTTCTATTACGCCAAGACGCAAAACCGTGAACGTGATTTCTTACTCGAAGCCGGCAAAGCTATATTTGCGGAGGCGATAGATGTCGCTACCGATGAGGGCATGCAAATTGTCGCGGAACGTTCCGGTCTTTTTTGGCCTGAGCTACAGGAAGCATTACAAGATGAGGCCTGGCGCGACCAAGTAAAAGTGAATCGCGACGAACTCAATGAAGTGGGGCTTTGGGGCGTGCCGACCTTGAAAATTGGTATGCAGGCGTTTTGGGGTCAGGATAGAGATTGGTTGGTCGCCAGAATGATTGAGGATCTTTGTCACGGTGGTGAAGGAATAATAATTTGAGTCGTCCAACGGTCATATTCTCACACGGACAGGAAAGCGGACCGTGGGGCACTAAAATTCGTTCAATGGCTGAAGCTGTCCGGGTATTGGGTTGTGAGGCAGCCAGCATCGACTATCAAGGCATTGCTGATCCAACCGCACGCGTCGAAAAACTAGTCGCGGCTTGTGCGAGCGTAGACACGCCGCTGGTATTGGTCGGTTCGAGTATGGGCGGGCATGTTGCGACAGCCGCTGCCGCGGACGTCAATGCGGTTGGTTTATTTGTGCTGGCACCCGCCTATTTCATGCTTGACTTTGAAGCGCTAACGCCGGCGGCACCCGATATTCCAATAGAGATCGTGCACGGTTGGCACGATGATATAGTGCCGGTCGATAACAGTATTCGCTTCTCGAGAAGTTGCGCGGCGGCGCTGCATATCGTGGATGGTGATCATCGACTCACGGACAACATTGACGAAATAAATTTCTACCTGAAGAGATTTATCATTCGACTGTCGTAATAACTTGAGGGCTACGAGATGAACAAAATTATATTCCTGATTGCTACCTTGTTCTTGTGTGCATGTTCTACTGATAGCGAGGATGAGGCGAGCTCATTAACCACTGTTGGTGCTGAAATCGCAGATGATTACAACAATGCGCTGGACAAGGCGCGCGCAGTTGAAGATCAAGTCATGGATCAAAAACGCAAGCTGGACGAGGCGGTAGACGATACCGAGTAACGCTACGCTATTCGCGATGACGCAGAGTTCGTCGTTGCAATCCCACAGGATCTGTCTTTGCGAGCGCAGCGAAGCAATCCATCTGCGCTAGTCGCAACGATCAAGTCATCTGTCGCCGTGAGTCAATCAACTTCGATTCAGGCCTCTTATTCTTATCGCGGCTGGGTCGTTCTTGGCCAGCCTTGGCCCCGCGACATCCGCACTCCTTCTATCAGGCCACCCCTATGGCGAAGCAGATCATGTTTCAACGCGTCGTTCTAAATAGGCCGCAAGCCCGATCAACCCCGGCTCTTTCGCCGTAATCACCCAGGTAGGGATTGCTCGCATATATTCCGTATAGCGATTCTTATCCTCGAATCGTGATCGAAAGTCTGATGTGCATATCTCCTCGATGCACGCCGGCACAATGCCGCCGGCGATATACACGCCTCCATACGCACCGCTAATTAGAGCAAGGTCTGCAGCGGCAGACCCCAGGAATCGAAAGAACTGCTGCAGCGTGGCGGCGCATTGAGGATCGTTATCGTGCTTCGTAATTTCCTCTGGTGACGTCAATTTTTTCCCGTGCATGGCTTCGTGCAACGCCAACAACCCAGGGCCCGAAAGAATACGTTCAGCAAAGCAATGACCTAAACGCTCACGAAGGTGCTTAACAATCGTGTCCTCAACATCGTTTCGCCCGGCGATGGATATGTGCCCACCTTCGCCACGCATGACTGACGTTGCGCCGTCGTTGTCGATCCAAGCGGACATCCCAAGACCGCTACCGGGCCCCAATACCGCAATATTTCCTGTCCGGTATGCTGTCGACTGCCCAACTTCTCTTCGATCTCCGTCGTC
Organism: Woeseia sp.; assembly: GCA_018701055.1. GTDB lineage: Bacteria > Pseudomonadota > Gammaproteobacteria > Steroidobacterales > Woeseiaceae > SZUA-117. The sequence goes on from JABIUH010000434.1 coordinate 1,972, forward strand.
GAGTTTCGGCAACGCATAGGCGAGTGCATGAAAGTCGTTCAACATTTCGATTGAATCGAATTCAAGATGTTGACCGATTGATGCGCCACTGAAGGACCAGTCACGGTTAGTCATCTGGACTTTGTCGCCGTCTAGCGGTGCCGCAATTGCTAAAGCGCAGTTATCCGGTTTTTCAGGCCAATAGGCGAGGTATCCGGCCAGCAACGTCTCCAGGTCAGCGAAATCTTCGTTTCGAAAAACCTGGATGTTAGCGGTCGATTTTCCTGCAACGGAATAAATTCCGCAACGGCTTGAGGTTGCACCGATGTCGGCGATAAGCCAGGTCATCTTTTTTCAGTATTTATCATAGCGATCGCAGCATTACCGAGCGAAGTAGAAAAATCAATGGTTTGAGGTGACCCGGAAACGGGTAATATTGGCGGCCAATGAGCATTGCCCAACAAGTTTTAAGACCCTGGTATTGGTTCGCCGGCAAGGTGTTCGGATTCTGGGCCCGACCAGTCGTACAACCGGCATCCCCCGCTGAATTGTTGGCGGAGTCGGACGCGCCCGTCTGTTACGTGCTGGAGACCGGAGGTTTGGCAGATACACTCGCCTTGGAGCGTTACTGTCGCTTGCATGGCATGCCCCCGGCCACTGAATCAATCGACTATTGCGGCGTCACAGAGGCCAGCCGAATCATTGTGCTGAAACGGATGAGCGGTGTGTTTTTTCGGCGTCGCCAAATTCAAGGGTCGCAACGGCTACAGCGACTCATTGACGCGAGCATCAATGCGGGTGGCAAAGAGCTGTTGTTGGTGCCGGTCGGTATCTATTGGGGCCGCTCACCTAAGAAAGAGCAAGGGTGGTGGTCGCTCGTATTCTCGGAACAATGGGATATTGCGGGTCGTACCCGCAAATTTTTCCAGACGGTTTTTCAAGGTCGCAATACACTAATGCGCTTTAGCGAACCGCTTTTGATTAGCGCAATCGTGCAGCGGGATCTCGAATCGGAGGTCGCATTCCGTAAAGTGTCGCGCATTCTACGCGTACATTTCAGGCAGCGGCGAACGGCGACGCTCGGCCCCGATCTTTCGCATCGACGAACCTTGCTGAATGAAGTGTTAAATGACCCCGCCGTGCGGGCGGTGATCAATGCAGAAGCCGGGGGTGACCGCACTAGACTCGAACGGACGACACAAAAGGCGCGCAATCAGGCAAGCGAAATCGCGGCGCACATTTCCTACCCGACAGTGCGAGTCGTTGAGCGTTTCCTGGGATGGGTATGGAATAGAATCTACGATGGTCTTGAGTTGCAGCACATTGAAACGTTGCACGAGGAGGCTAAGAACAACGAGATTGTTTATGTTCCTTGCCACCGCAGCCACGTTGATTATTTGTTATTGAGTTATATCGTTTATCACCAGGGCTTGAGTCTCCCGCATGTTGCGGCGGGCGTTAATCTCAACATCCCATTCGTCGGCGGAATATTACGAAGAAGTGGTGCGTTCTACTTACGCCGTAGTTTTAGAGGCAATCGACTGTACGCCACCGTATTCAACGCCTACATGCGACAAATTCTCGCGCGTGGCCATGCGATCGAATACTTCGTCGAAGGAGGGCGCAGTCGCACTGGGCGTTTGCTGAAACCGAAAGCAGGCATGCTTGCGATGACAATCAACTCGTACATTCGCAATCCGCGCATTCCAGTGGTCTTCATTCCGGTCTATTTCGGTTACGAGAAGCTTATTGAAGGTGATTCCTTTATTTCTGAAATGGGCGGCGCGAAAAAACAAAAGGAATCGCTGTTTGGTTTGTTCAGGTCGATAAAGTCTTTACGCGAGCATTTCGGCAAGGTTTACGTCAACATCGGTGAGCCGATCAGATTGAATTCTCTTCTTGATCAGCACAATCCAGACTGGCGCCTCGATGAAAACCCCAGTGATGAACGTCCTCAGTGGCTCAC
>JABIUH010000472.1 GCA_018701055.1 Woeseia sp.
GCATACGAGACATGAGCAAATTCACTGATATTCAGATCGATCCAGCGATCGTAAAGCGCGCAACCCGTGGGGATGCGAAGGCGCACGAGATTATCTACCGGGCGTTCTCGGCCCCGGTGTATTCGGTTTGCCTCCGTTTTACAAGGATTCCGGCGCAGGCAGAGGATCTGCTCCAGGATACCTTTATTGAGGTCATCCGCAGTATTGGGCAGTTTCGCGCCGAAGCGCCACTGGGGATTTGGGTGCGCCGTATTGCGATTTCCAAGGCGCTCATGTTTTTGCGCTCTGCTTGGCACAAACGCGGAAAGAGTCTTGATGACGATTGGGAAGAAATGACATTTGAAAGTCGTGGTGCGCCGTTGAATTCGAATCGGCAGGATCAGGCGATGGATCTGGATGCAGCACTGGCAAATTTGCCGGAAGTTAGCCGGACAGTGGTTTGGCTGCACGATGTGGAAGGATTCACTCACAAAGAGATCGCGGAATTGATGGGTAAGACTGAGAGTTTTTCAAAGTCGCAATTGTCGCGTGCCTACCAACGGTTGCGGCCGATGCTGGAGTCGGAAATCGAACGGACCGACGCGAAATCCGCAATACATGGATCAGCTTTCGGCAGTTGCTGATCGTGAGCGGAAACAGGAATAGATAAAGATGAATGATGATGAGCAACAGGACGGCAAAGTGAATATTGGTTTAAGCATGGAGCAGCGAGAACTGCTACAGACCAAATTTCGTGCGTTGTCTGATACGCCGCCATCGCGAGAAGTATGGCAACGGATCGATGCGCAGGCGCGTGCCGAAGGTTTGTTCCAGGGACGGTATTTCGAAACGGTTAAATGGCTCAGTGGGACCGGAATTGCTGCTGCAGTTGTGCTCGCGGTTCTCAATTTCCCAACGGATTCACCCCTGTCTCCACCCATTGAGGGTTCGTTTCCCGACACCCCGGATGTGGTAGTAGACAACAGCGTCCCGTCGAACCTGAATGTTCTGCAGGCACAGTCCCAGCAGATCGAAAGAGATCTGCGTGCGCTCCCAGGCCAACCGAGATTGGTGCGGGCGAGTACGGCTGCAACTATTGTCGAGCTCGAAGATAGAATAGCAATAATTGATTATCGGCTGAATCACCCCGCGGTGCGATTGAGTCGCATGGAAACCGAAATTTACTGGCGCGAGCGTGTGAGTCTTATGAATTCACTTTTGAATTTACGCCGTGCGCAGGCACAACGAATGGCATTTTGATATGCGTTTTGAGCGACAGCACTTCGATTGGATCGAAGCATGCGAGATAGGAGTGAGAAGATGTTAATGGGTAAGAGACTTGTGGCAGCGGCAACTGCTTTGTTGGCTTGTGGGTCAGTGTTCGCCCAGGCGGCGGATGCAGAGCAAGAGGATGAAATGCATCGCCTTCAGGCTGAGGTCGCGGCCGCTCAACATGAGATAGAACGTGAGCACGAATCTGTGCAAATTGAAGTTGAAGTGCGCATGCGAGAGGCGGAACAACGTCTGGCTCAGGCGGCGCAACAGATGGCCGAGCTTTCAATGCAACGTTTACCGAGGATGCAGCAGTTTCAGAGTTTCGTTCGCGGTGGGCAGGGACCTGTTTTAGGCGTCACGATTAGCTCGGACAATGATAGCGATCCGGTTGAAGGTGTCGAAATTTTGGGCGTCTCGCCAGGTGGCGCGGCGGAAGAAGCCGGAGTTCGCTCTGGCGATGTTATTACGTCAATTAATGATGAACAGCTGATGTCAGAGAATAGCCAACAGGCAAATGCCGTTTTGGTGGACTTTATGAAGGGCATCGAACAGGGCGATACCTTAGATATCGAGTATTTGCGTAACGGCAAGAGTGGCACGACCGAAATCACCCCCCGTCCGAATGACCACAATGTATTCGCATTTGAATTTGAAGACAGTGATTTTGCTGGGCCGAACATGCAATTCGCACCTAATGTTGGCGGCATGAATAATTTCATCGTGAGATCTCATGTGGGAGGGTTTGGTGATATGGAGCTCGTGAAGCTGACCGATCGATTGGGCAGCTATTTCGGAACTGACGACGGTTTGTTGGTCGTGCGCGCACCGGAAGACGACGAGTTACAACTGGAAGATGGCGATGTCATCATTAATATCGATGGGCGTTCACCCACATCAGTTTCCCATGCGATGCGAATCCTGGGGTCATATGAAAGCGGTGAAGAACTGAAGATTGAGATTATGCGCGACAAGCGCAAACGTAAAATCACGCTTGAGGTTCCGGACAACCGTCAGAGTTCAGGCCAGCCAGGAAGGGTGCGCGAAGTACGAGAGAAAGTTGTCGTCGTTAAGAAAGACGGCACCTGAACGGTAAATAGGTAAAATTGTTCGGCTCTCCCCCGCTGAATGATTTGACTGATTGTGGGCGCGCATCAATGTATGATGCGCGCCCATGTTTTTATCTGATTTTGACTATTCGCTACCCGAGAGTTTAATCGCGCGTTATCCGACGACGGAACGGAGCGGCAGCCGCTTGCTGCGCATCGAAGACGTTATCAGTGATCGACAATTTAAAGACTTTGCCAGCTTCCTGAAGCCGGAAGATCTTTTGGTCTTCAATAATACGCGGGTCATTCGTGCGCGTTTGCGCGGTACGAAAGAGACGGGTGGCAAGGTGGAAATCCTGGTCGAGCGAATTTCAACGGAACGTGACGCGCTGGCCCATATAAAGGCCAGTAAATCTCCAAAGCCTCACTCAATTATCCACTTTGATGCCAATTGTAGTGCCGAGGTGATGGGTCGGCAGGAGGGTTTGTTCCAGCTACGGTTTTCTGTACCGCTTGCAGAGTATCTTGAGGAAAATGGCGAGATTCCGCTGCCTCCTTATATCGATAGGGACGAAGAATCAGCCGATGGTGAGCGCTATCAAACGGTTTACGCTGATCCGCCGGGTGCGGTTGCGGCGCCGACGGCAGGTTTGCATTTCGATGAGCCAATGCTTGCGGCAATTGAAGCGGTGGGCATTAGATCGGCATTTATCACGCTGCATGTTGGTGCAGGTACCTTTCAAACACTTCGCGAAGAGAGCGTTAGTGCAAACCGATTGCACGCGGAACGCATACACGTAAGTGATGAGGTGTGCGCCGCGGTCAAAGACACCCGAGCGAAAGGTGGGCGGGTAGTCGCGGTCGGTACGACCTCCGTGCGGGCGCTTGAGGCGGCATCAGGGCAGGGAGAGATAACGCCGTATTCGGGTGAGACCGATATTTTCATTCGACCGGGTTATCAATTTAATTCTGTCGACTTATTGCTCACTAATTTTCATTTGCCGAAATCATCGCTCATGCTGTTGGTCACCGCATTCGGCGGCTACGAGCGCATTATGTCGGCCTATCATCACGCAGTTCGAGAACGCTACCGATTTTTTAGTTATGGTGACGCGATGTTGATCGCGCCAATCGATAAATGAAGTTTTCCATACAGCAGCAATCTGGTGCTGCTCGTACGGGGTGCGTCGAATTTCGACGGGGAGCTGTGCAGACGCCGGCTTTCATGCCCGTCGGAACCTACGGTTCAGTCAAAAGCATGACGCCAGAGGAAGTTAAGGCGGATGGTGCCGACATGATCCTCGGCAACACGTTTCATCTCATGTTGCGGCC
>JABIUH010000214.1 GCA_018701055.1 Woeseia sp.
GCAGACGTGATTCTACAGGCAGAAGCGGGATATTCAGTGGCGTCGACTAATTCGCTAGTCGGCCATAGAAACGCAGGTGACCACGGTTGGGCTCGGGACGATAAAGACATGCATGGAATTTTTCTAGCAACAGGCCCACGGCTACCGAAAGGAAAGCGCATATCCAAACTCAATAACATCGATGTGTATCCGTTGATGATGGAGGTGCTGGGCTTGCCGATAACGACGCCCATCGACGGAAACGCCAAATTGTTACCTAATTTGCTTACGCCCAAGGTCGAGTTCTAATAAATTTTGCACCCACCCGAATCCGGACCGATGAAGCGTAAGGCTGGCTGTCTCGTTCCGCTCAAAATTTACTTTGCTGAAAAAACTGGGTCAGAGCCCAATTAAAGGGCTCTGACCCAGTTTTTATCGAACTGTTCGCGGTCGACCCGGGATGCCAGATCCCAATGACACATCAAGTGTTACCTCGATTTTTTCTCGAAATTGAGTAGATCCGACTGGCAGGCCTTTGTTCGTCCCGAAACGTATTGCATCGAAATCATCTTCAGTGGTTCCCGAAGAAAAGATGCGTCGATACCGCTCCGATCGCAAATTCGGGTCTTTACTGAGTTGTAAGAGTTCTTGTCGCGGTTTGACAAGTGCACTCTTCGATCCGAGAGCGTTTACACGATAACTTGACCACCTATAGTCGTCAGGAACATTAACCATGTGCGCGCGAACCGGATTCAATTCTATGTATCTATAGCAAGCGAAGAGATAAGTTTCTGAGTCAATCAGCGTGGATCGGAAACGACCTTCCCAAAAAGTGCCAGATCTTTGGTTGTACTTATTGAATAGCTGTACATACTTCCGACCAACTTGCTGCATCATTCGTGATGCCCCATCAATGGTGGTAGGTGTCACCAGCAAATGCACATGGTTCGTCATAAGTACGAAAGCGTGAATGTCGACTTCGTACTTTGTCGACATTTCAGCGAGTGAATTGAGATACATGACGTAATCTTGATTACGATGGAAACACGGCAGCCTATTGTTGCCACGCTGCACAATGTGCATTGGGTAACCAGGAATACAAAGGCGTTTCATTCTAGGCATCATCTGAACGATGAACCTACATCGACTTCCGATCTACACGTGTTTGTGGCGTGAACACCAAAAAACTGGGTCAGAGCCGTTTATTAGGCTCTGACCCAGTTTTTTAGTCGGGGTTAGCGGCCCTTTAGTCTTTGCGCCGCTATATAGCGGGCACGGGCCTCGGCCAGCTCTTCCTGAGCGCGGGCCAGATCTGTTTCTTCGGAGATCCCTGCCAGTGCCTCTTCAGCGTCTTGTTGCGCCTGCAATGCAGCCGCTTCATCCAGTTCATCGCCACGCAACGCAGTATCCGCCAGTACAGTCACAATATGCGGCTGAATCTCAAGGATGCCACCGGTTATATAGAAAAAATGTTCCTTTCCTTCAGTGTCCTCAATGCGGACCTCACCTGGTTTCAACGCCGTCAACAATGGCGCATGACGAGGTGAGATTCCGACCTCGCCCATTTTTGCTGGCGCGTAGACCATGCTGGCGTCGCCAGAATAAATCTCGCCCTCTGCGGATACGATATCAACCTGAATCGTTGCCATGCTCTTACTTCATCGTCTCTGCTTTCTCGACTGCTTCGTCGATCGAGCCAACCATGTAGAACGCCTGCTCAGGCATGTGATCGTAGTCACCCGCAACAATTCCGGTAAAGCCACGAATCGTTTCGGCAAGTTTTACGTACTTACCTGGAGCACCGGTAAACGTTTCGGCAACAGCGAACGGCTGTGACAGGAAGCGTTGAATCTTACGTGCCCGAGTAACTGACTGTTTGTCGTCTTCTGACAATTCGTCCATACCCAGAATTGCGATAATGTCCTGTAGCTCTTTGTAGCGCTGCAATACCGCTTGCACGCCGCGCGCGCAGTCATAGTGTTCCTGACCAATGACTTGCGGATCAAGAATTCGACTGGTTGAATCAAGCGGATCAACGGCCGGATAAATTCCGAGCTCGGCGATTTGACGTGACAGTACGAGTGTTGCATCAAGGTGAGCAAAGGTCGTTGCTGGTGATGGATCAGTTAAGTCATCCGCTGGTACGTAAACGGCTTGGAAAGACGTAATAGAACCAGTCTTGGTTGAGGCGATACGTTCCTGCAAAACGCCCATTTCCTCAGCAAGCGTTGGCTGGTAGCCCACCGCTGATGGCATACGGCCAAGCAAAGCGGATACTTCGGTTCCGGCCAGCGTGTATCGATAAATGTTATCGATAAACATCAATACATCTCGGCCTTCGTCGCGAAACGCTTCGGCCATCGTCAAGCCAGTGATTGCGACACGAAGACGGTTACCAGGAGGCTCGTTCATCTGGCCGTAGACAAGCGAGACCTTGTCGATAACGCCCGACTCGGTCATCTCATGATAGAAGTCATTACCCTCACGAGTACGCTCGCCAACCCCAGCGAACACTGAATAGCCACCGTGTCCTTTGGCGATGTTATTGATCAACTCCATCAGCGTGACGGTTTTGCCAACACCCGCACCGCCGAATAGACCGACCTTGCCGCCCTTTGATATCGGCATAATGAGATCGACGACCTTAATACCGGTCTCGAGCAGCTCCGTTGTTGCTGCCTGCTCTTCATAACTGGGCGGAGAACGGTGAATAGGCATCGAAACTTCCGCACCAATGTCACCTTTGTTATCAATCGGCTTTCCGAGAACATCCATGATGCGACCGAGCGTTTTCTCACCCACCGGCACATTGATTGGAGCGCCGGTATTGGACACATTCATGCCACGTTGCAGTCCTTCGCTTGAGCCCATCGCAATGGTACGAACGACACCGTCACCCAGCTGCTGCTGCACCTCGAGCGTTATGCCCGCGTCGTCAATCATCAATGCATCGTAGATCTTGGGAATCTGGTCTGACGGAAACTCAACATCGACGACAGCCCCGATAATCTGCACGGTAGTTCCTGTGCTCATCTTTAATCCTCTAAACTTCTTCGGCGATTAATCGCCACAATGTTTTAAATTCTGTAACTAACCTGAAACTGCCGCGGCACCGCCGACGATCTCTGAAATTTCTTGGGTGATCGACGCTTGACGCGCCTTGTTATACGCAAGTTGTAGCTCGTCAATAATGTCGCCCGCATTGTCAGTCGCTGACTTCATCGCCACCATCTTGGCAGCCATCTCACATGCAAAATTTTCAACCGCGCCACGATAGACTTGCGATTCGATATAACGCATCAGCACGTCGTCGAGCAGTTCTGTCGCTTCGGGCTCGTAAATATAATCCCAGTGGTCCTGGAGCGTTTCTTCGCCGAGGTCGATCGCGCTTACCGGTAGTAGCGACTTCACCTGCGGCACCTGGCTCATCGTGTTCACAAAGTCATTGTGAACCAGAAACAATCGATCGATAGTTCCTTCGCTGTACGAGTCCAACATGATTTTAATTGCGCCGATCAGGTCGTTGACGTGGGGCTTGTCACCGAGATGGGTTGCCGTACCAACAACGCTGCCACCCAGCCGACGGAAAAACTGCACTGCCTTGGCGCCAACCAATACCAGATCAACTTCAACGTCTTGTTCTTTCCTTTTCGACAGTTCGTTGATAACCGTCTTGAACATATTGATGTTCAAGCCGCCACAAAGTCCGCGGTCGGTAGATATGACGATGTAGCCGACGCGTTTAACTTCGCGTTCAACTAGCCAGGGATGTTTGTAGTCGGGGTTCGCGTTGCCAAGATGTCCAATCACGCGACGGATGCGCTCGGCATAGGGACGTGATGCTTCCATCTGATTCTGCGCTTTGCGAATCTTGGAAGCAGCAACCATTTCCATTGCCTTAGTGATCTTCTGCATGTTTTTCACGCTGCGGATCTTTGTGCGTATCTCTTTTTCGTTTGCCACGCTTATAGTTACTCTTATCTAATCGATTGGTTAATTGACCAACCCTGATAGCCAAGCGCTATCCACTTTTGTGCACTCACGACGCCGCGACCAGCTCGTCCCAACGCCTGTCTCTGTTACGCTCTATTGCCGCCTTACAAACCCACCCAATCCTTGATAGCCAAGCGCTATCATTGATTCGCGGTAAGATGCCGCGCCTACATATTTTCTTTAAAAGGCACCGTTCTCGGCGAAACCTTCACAAACGGCCTTCAAACCATCCTGAATGTCATTGCTGAAATCACCAGTCGAATCAATTTTTTCCAAGAGATCAGCATTGTTTGAACGAGCGTAGTCATGCAACGCCGCTTCGTAATCACCAACCTTGGCGACGTCGATGCCATCAATGAAACCTTCGTTCGCCGCATACAGCGAAAGACCCATTTCGGACACTGACAAGGGTGAATACTGCTTCTGTTTCATGAGCTCCGTTACACGCTGTCCACGCTCGAGCTGTTTGCGCGTCGTTTCATCAAGGTCTGATGCAAACTGCGCAAATGCCGCGAGTTCACGATACTGCGCAAGCGCTAGTCGAATACCGCCGCCGAGTTTCTTAATAATTTTGGTTTGCGCTGCGCCACCTACACGTGACACCGACAAACCGGCGTTGATGGCGGGGCGAACACCCGCGTTGAATAAATCTGTTTCCAGGAAGATCTGACCGTCCGTAATTGAGATCACGTTAGTCGGCACGAAAGCGGATACATCACCGGCTTGCGTCTCAATAATAGGCAGGGCCGTGAGTGAACCCGTCTTTCCCTTCACTTTGCCGCCAGAGACTTTTTCAACGTACTCCGCATTGACGCGGGATGCGCGTTCCAACAGGCGCGAGTGAAGATAGAAAACATCACCGGGGTACGCTTCGCGACCCGGCGGACGACGCAGCAACAACGATACCTGTCGATAGGCCCATGCTTGCTTGGTTAAATCATCAAAAACGATGAGTGCATCTTCGCCCTTATCGAGGAAGTACTCGCCCATCGACGTACCAGAGTAGGGAGAGATGTATTGCATCGCTGCACTATCAGCAGCCGATGCGGCGACGACAATGGTATGCGCCATTGCGCCCGTCTCTTCCAGCTTTCGTACCACGCCAGCAACCGATGACGTTTTTTGGCCGATCGCGACATAAATACATTTAATGCCGGTTCCGATCTGATTGATAATTGCGTCAACAGCGACCGCGGTCTTCCCGGTCTGGCGATCACCAATAATCAGTTCTCGCTGGCCACGACCAATTGGCACCATTGCGTCAATGGCCTTCAGACCCGTTTGGACGGGCTGATCAACAGACTTACGCTCGATGACACCCGGTGCAACCTTCTCAATCGGTGCAGACAAATCAGTATCGATTGGGCCCTTACCGTCAATTGGATTACCCAAAGCATCAACGACACGACCAAGTAACGCTTCACCAATGGGCACTTCAAGAATACGGCCGGTCGTTTTGACCGTGTCGCCTTCCGAAATGTGCTTGTAGTCACCAAGAACAACTGCACCGACCGAGTCCTGCTCGAGGTTCAGTGCCATACCGAATGTGTTGCCCGGAAACTCGAGCATTTCACCGTAACGAGAGTCTGCCAATCCGTGAATACGAACGATTCCGTCGGTCACACCAATAACAGTGCCGACATCGCGCGCTTCCGCGGATGATTCGAATTTCTCGATTCGCTCTTTAATCAGATCGCTGATTTCAGAAGCTTTGAGTGCCATTTTTATCTTCCTCTTTAGGAGATCAACGCGTTAGTCAGGCTAGTTAGCCGTGCACGCAGTGATCCATCAATAACAACATCACCGGCACGAATAACGGCGCCTCCGATGAGGTTTTCATCTATTTCTGTCGACAGGTTGACGTTACTGCCTAAGCGCGCTTTCAAAGCTGCGGCTATGATGGCCTGCTGCTCAGCGCTTATCGGCGCTGCCGACGTCACGGTTACGTCGACCGTATTCTCCACTGCTGCTTTCAACGCATCGAAATGCTCCGCAATTTCGGGCAACACATTCACTCGCCCATACTCGAGCAGCAACTTCAAAAAATTAGTGCCGTGTTCGTCATCACCCGATAACACGCCGACATCGCTTCCCGCCGAACCAAGAAGGTCCGCCAGGAACTTCAATTTCTGTGCATCCGACAATGTCGGATTCGCCAGAAACGTAACGACGTCTCCATTCGCCAAAAGACTTCTCGCCACTTCAAGTGCATTTGACCAGCCATCTAGGTTGCTGTTCTCTTGCGCAAAGTCGAACGCCGCTCTGGCATAAGGCCGTGCAATTGTATTGTTATCAGCCATTCGTTGCTCTTACAGCTCGTTTGCCAGGTCGCTCAAGATATCTGCATGAGCTTTCGGATCTATTTCTCGGCGTAGAATTTTTTCTGCGCTCGCCACAGCGATAGCAGAAACCTGCCCGCGCAGTTCTTCTCGTGCACGATTAGTTTCCTGCTCAACGTCAGCCGTCGCCGCCGCAAGTTGGCGTTCACGTTCTTTCACGCCACTCGACTTGCCTTCGGCAATAATTTCGTTGGCACGCGCGTGCGCCTGATCAAGAATCGTTGTGGCTTGTTTGCGCGCATTATCGACAATATCGCCGGATTCAGCTTGCGCCTTGTCCAGACTTTGTTGACCACGTTCTGCTGCCGCCAAGCCTTCTGTAATTTGCGCTTGACGTTCTTCGATCGCGGCCATAATTGGCGGCCAGATCTTCTTCATACAGAACCAGACGAACACGAGCATCGCGATCGACTGGCCCAGCAGGGTCATATTAATATCCACGTTTTTTCCTTTGAAAAAGCCGCTATGTTCGCGACGCTTTTTCCAACTTCAGTAGATTACAAAGCATCTATTGAAAAGCCGTTAGCCGCCGGTAGCTTGTTGTAGCTGCGCGATGAACGGGTTTGCAAAGGCAAAGTACAACGCGATGCCAACACCAATCATGGCGACAGCATCAAGCAGTGCCACAACGAGGAACATTTTGGTTTGCAGCATCGGTGCCAATTCAGGTTGTCGCGCAGCGCCTTCAAGAAAACGTCCGCCCAGCAAGCCCATGCCAATGCCTACGCCAAGTGCGCCAAGACCAATCAATAGTGCTACGGCGATAGCCGTAAACCCAATTACAGTTTCCATCAAATTCTCCAGTACGAGATCAGGTTAATCAAAATAATTTAGTGTTCTTCCATTGCCAGCGTTAAGTAAACCACCGTCAACATCATGAAAATAAAAGCCTGCAAGGTCACAATCAGTATGTGGAAAACTGCCCAGCCGAAGTGGAGGGGCAGTTGCCAGACGCCAAGCAACGCTATCAGGATAAAAATTAGCTCACCGGCAAACATATTACCGAACAGGCGCAGTGACAATGACAGTGGCTTGGCCAACAACGCAACAGATTCAAGTATGAAATTAAAAGCAATAATAAACGGCGCTGCGATTATCGCTGGACCTTTAAATGACGGTGCAATCGGGTGCAGTGTCAACTCGCCAATAAAGCCGACGATGCCTTTGCTTCTGATCGAGTAAAATAGGACCAAAAAGAAGACAGCGATCGACATGCCAAATGTAATGTTCACATCCGTTGTCGGCACCACCTTTAAATAAGGGATACCGACAGCTGCACCCGCCATGGGCAACCAGTCGACCGGGATAAGGTCCATCAAATTCATTAAAAACACCCAGACAAATATTGTCAGGGCCAGCGGCGCAATGAGTCGGCTCTTACCATGAAAGGTGTCTTTGACACTGGAATCGACGAATTCAATAACGATCTCGACGAAGGCCTGTAACTTGCCCGGCTTTTTTGAAGATGCTTTTTTAGCCGGCCCGCGGAACATCAATACAAATAAGAGTCCTAGAAACACAGAGAAGAACATCGAATCAACGTTTACGGCCATGGGATTGCCGGCGCATTGATTCCACACCCAGGCATCATCCACTTTGCACACCTGCAAATTTTGCAGATGGTGGGCAATATATTCGCCGGACGTTTGTGCTCCGTGTCCGTCTTCAGTCGCCATGCGTATCTCTCTTGTTAATTTCCGTCTGTTTGTCACGCATCAGAAAACCTGAAAACGTCATCAACTGAGCAGCAATGAATCCCGCAAACAATGCGCCCGCCGCTAGCGGTCGCACCAGCGTGAACACCATGCTAAACATCAGCACAGTCAAAGCCAGTTTTACCAGTTCCCCAATATATGCCGCTTGAACCAGAGCACCTGCACCCGGATCGCCACGTGGCACCGCTAATCGAAACGCTAAAAATGCGTTTGGGATGACGCAGGTGAGTCCACCCAAGAAAACCGAATAACCGGCGATCTTTCCGTCAAATCCCCAAAACAGCATGGCCAAAACCACGCTTAACCCAAATTGTGCGAGGAGGATTTTCGCCACCATTGGCTGCTTCTCTCCGGCACTAAAAACGCCACGTCCGTCGGCTAACCGTCGGTGTGTGGCGTTGTGAATTTCAGTCGTCCAAGCGGGCCTTTGCTCAGGCGCCGCATTATAGTAGTGACGGTGAATCAAGGCAACAGACGAGATCACATCTAAATCCCCTATTCGCAGGGGTTTTATGAGGGTTCGAATTGGACTTTCAAGTGAATTCTGTGATTTTGGACAAGAATTCTGCGAAATGCGACTTAGTGCGAATTGTGGTCATATTTTCCCATTTATAAGGGGAGTCTGCGCCGATTCCAACGCAACTTTCGACGAGCTCAAGTTGATCTTGATTCTTCCGATTCCCACGTGAGGGAACCTTATGTAATTGGTTGTTAGTGAATCTTTAGGCCGTTCTCAAGCCGTGATCGACGTTGCTCGAGAGCTCAGCCTAACAGTGAGCTTTTTTGGTGATATCGAAACCCTGGGGCAATTGATGGTCGGAGAATCGCGCCGGCTGGTCGTGCTCGGAGAGCAGGATATAAGCAACCAAATCGTAGATACACTGGTCCGCGCCAATCGGCACACCAAATTCGGCCTTGTTGTGAGTGCCAGTGAAGATGAACTGCGCGCCAGCAATCGGGGCCGAGCAGCAAAGACTTTGGCGACTTACCCGATTGTCGAGTGGATCGCCGCAGAGCACGATATCGACATTCTGGGTGCTGCACTCAAAAAATGTCGCCGCCGCATGTTGAAACTGGGCAAAAACGAGCTGGAAGAGGCACTGGTGCGCCGCGAGTTCGTTTTGCAATATCAGCCCAAAGTCGAGCACTGTGATTCAACCGAATGGAAGACCCGTGAAGTTGAAGCACTCATTCGCTGGCGGCACCCGCAGCACGGGCTGCTTGGTCCACTGGATTTTTTACCTGAAGCAGAGGCTTTTGAGCTAATTACGCCAATTAGCGAATTCGTCCTGCATGAAGCGGGGGCGCAGCTAAATCGCTGGGCGGAACAGGGACTTGAGCTTAGTGTCTGTATCAATCTTGCATCCAGTCAACTGAACAACCCGGTGCTTGCACATACCTACCAGAGAATTGCAAAAAAACGGGGCCTGGCTTGTTCCCGCTTTACTTTTGAAGTGACTGAACAGGACGTCGCAAATTACAATGCGCCACATTTAATGGTGTTAAACGAAATGCGTGAACTCGGCTTTCGCATCTCTCTCGATGATTTCGGCGTCGCTGTGTCATCGCTTGGTACATTCGAACAATTGCCTTTTGATGAAATCAAAATTCACGCGTCTGCACTAAAACGCGCTCGTCAAAACCCAGTCAATCTAAAGGTTCTCGCGGCGGTAATCGGTCTTGCGCATAATCTGGGCATTTCCGTCTGCGCGGAAGGCGTTGAAGATCAAGAAACCTATGAATTCTTGAGTACTATTCAATGCGACAAGATGCAGGGCTACCTTATTTCAGAGGCGGTCATGCCAAACATCATTCGACGCGTTTATAGCGCAACGTCCGACAGCCCAGTGAAGGTCACGTAGCATTCTAAAAGCTGGTGGCGAAACGAATCTCAGTTGATATGGCGAAGAAGGACGCGGAAATTGAGGTCGAACGAGCAAGAAGAATTGCCGAGGCTAATAGCATCATTAATGACAGCCTGACAGCGCATTACCGGCAAGATAAAATTAATGTTGCGTTGCAAAGCTTCGCCGAGAATAAAGGTCAGCTGGTCGTCATGCAGGGCTTTGATGTGACCTTGGATACGCAACGATTTCTGACTAATCACGGCTATCAATAGCCCATGGGAAATTTAGAGTATGGAACGCTCCGCAAGGGGCTTTATTTTTTCGCGGTCAGAGTAATACTCTGACCCGGATTTAAGGGGTTACTTGATGTGCTTGAGGATACCGTCGAGTTCATCCAGCGAGTTGTAGCCAATAATTAGTTTACCGTTACCTTTTTTCGAATGATCGATGCGTACTTTTGCGCCTAGTTTGTCGGTCATATCTTTCTCTAAGCGTTGAATATCCGCATTGGCACCTACTTGGGTCGTTGCGGGCTTTTTGGTGCCCTCTTGCATACGACGAACCAATTTCTCGGTCTCTCGTACAGAAAGACTGTTCCTAATTACCTGCCGCGCAGCGTCGTATTGTTGCGTCGTATTTGTGATTGCCAGCAATGCCCGCGCGTGGCCCATTTCTATTTGTCGGGCTTCGAGCAACGGTTTAACTTTATCCGACAATTCCTGAAGCCGCAGCAAGTTGCTAACCGAGGCGCGAGACCGACCGACAGCATCCGCGGCTTCAGCGTGAGTCAAATCGAACTCACGAATTAAACGATCCAACGCACGAGATTCTTCTAAGGGATTAAGGTCTTCGCGTTGGATATTTTCAATAAGCGCCATCGCAATCGCGGCATCGTCCGGCACATCCCGAACGATCGCTGGTATCTCTTGTAGGCCGGCCAATTGCGCTGCTCGCCAACGTCGCTCACCGGCGATAATTTCATAGCGCTGCGAGTTACCGCCTCGTCCAATTGGGCGCACAACGATGGGTTGAACCACCCCTTGTGCGGTGATGGACTTCGCAAGTTCTTCCAGGGAGTCTTGCCGCATATCAACACGTGGCTGATATTGGCCGCGTTCAAGCAAATCCACCGGAATGTTCAACAATCCGTCGACGTTTGTCGCGCCGTCAGCGGGTGCCCTGGAAACGGACTTACTTAAGAGTGCGTCGAGGCCACGGCCTAATCTTTTTTTCTTCGTCATGCTGAGTCTATGTCTTTACGGTCATTGGTTATGTTTTCTAGTGAACGACAGCTTGTCGCTCATCTTCTCTGCGTAGCACTTCACCCGCAAGCGCCAGATAGGCTAACGCACCTCGCGAATTTCGGTCGTGGTATAGCACGGGTCTCCCAAAGCTGGGGGCTTCGGCAAGACGCACATTACGCGGCACAACAGTACGAAAAACCTTATCGCGGAAATGGCTGACCAGTTGATCAGATACTTCATTGGAAAGATTAATACGTGGATCGACCATGGTACGCAATAAACCGTACACCTCGAGTTTGGGGTTAACTGAATCTCTGACCTGCTCTATCGTATTAAGAAGCGAACTCAGCCCTTCCAAGGCATAATATTCGCACTGCATCGGTATCAAAACACCGTCCGCAGCGGTTAATGCATTGACGGTCAGCATGTTTATTGAGGGCGGGCAATCAATAAGAATAAAATCGTACAGACCAGCGACAGGTGCGAGGGCCTTGCGTAATTTCATTTCGCGACCTATTTCCTGCAATAGCCGAACTTCCGCCAAGGTGAGGTCTTCATTACCTGGCATGACCGCGAAGTTTCCCTCTGGTGCCGATACGATTGTTTCGGCCGCGGTTGCGTCACCGAGTAAAACATCACAGGTCGAATTCTCGACCTCTGCTTTGTTGATCCCGCAACCCATCGTCGCGTTACCCTGTGGGTCGGTATCAATCAAAAGCACACGCCGCTGCGTCGCCGCCAGCGAGGCAGCGAGGTTCACGCAGGTGGTCGTCTTTCCTACGCCTCCCTTTTGGTTCGCAATGGCAATTATTCGTGTCACAGTATTTCTAAACTTCCCTTTTGGTTTGCAATGTCAATTATTCGGGTCATCGGGATCTACACTATTTCCTGCGAAGGCTGACAACGTGCCGAGCATGCGCCTCGAGGAAAGGCACCGTCAATTTTGAAACGCTGTATTCCCATTCGGGAAATGCGGTGAGGTCCTCCAGCTCTGCGGCTGGATGTTTCCCTTTGAGCGCTAACAACTGTCCGTCCTCTCGAACCAGATGAGCCGATATCTCAACCAGTCGCGGTACCGTCGCTAAAGCTCGGGCGATCACCGTATCAAAGGGATTGGCGGGTGCATAGTCCTCTGCGCGAGCTTTTATAGCGATGGCATTGGATAGACCCAACGTGGCGATCATGTGATTGACGAAACTAATCTTTTTGCCATTACCGTCCAGCAACGTAAATTGACGCTGAGGATTGATAATGGCGAGCGGTAAACCAGGAAATCCAGCGCCGGTACCGATATCGAGTGTTTGATCACCGGCCAGATGGGGTGCGGCCGTCAGACTGTCCAGCAGGTGGGTCTTAACAATTTCGTCGCTTTCCAGGACCGAGGTCAGGTTAATCCGCTTGCCCCATCGTTGCAGCTCCGAGACAAGCGTTTCGAACTGCGAAAATGCCTGATCTGAGAGAGTCAGGCCGAGGGTCGCAGCACCGCTTGCAAGACGCTGTCTTATGCTGACATCGCTCACCAATCAATCCATTTGCAACGCACCTGGCGCTTACTCCCCGACCAGATGTTCCTGGAAAAACCGGACGGTTGCCTGTTGGTATATGTCCCGGTTTTCCTTTTTGCGATAACCATGACCTTCATTGAGCGCATTCATATACCAGACCGTCAGGCCTTGTTCGCGCAATGCGGTAACCACTTGTGCGGACTCAGTGACCGGCACACGCGGGTCGTTTTCTCCTTGAACGATTAACATTGGGATGTCTATTTTGTCCACATTGTTTAGTGGCGCGATTTCTTCAAGGTATGCGCGCATCGCAGGATCCCTTTCATCACCATATTCAGCCCTTCTGAGATCGCGACGGTAGTCTTGCGTATTTTCAAGGAAAGTAACGAAATTGCTGATACCGACGATATCAACAGCGGCTTTCAGCTTGTCGCTAAAATGAAATGCACTCGCGAGCACCATGTAGCCGCCATAGCTACCGCCAAAGACTGCGATGCGATCAGCATCAAGATCGTCTTGCGTACCTATCCAGTCGAGCAATGCACCAATGTCTTTGACCGTATCTTCGCGATTGAAACCGTTATCAAGTGATAAGTAGTTTTTGCCATAGCCGGAAGAACCGCGAACATTCGGCAATACAACCGCGACGCCCAACTTATCCATCCACATTTGATAGGTGCTGGAAAACCTGGGTCGCGTTTGACCCTCGGGCCCGCCATGAATTGAAACAACAACGGGAAACGGCCCTTTGCCAGGCGGCTTGTACACCCAGGCTGGAATGTGCCGACGCTTACCCTCGACTTCATCAAACGTTGGAAAATTCACGAGCTCCGGCGCGCGAAATTGAGTGGTATCAAGACCGCCAACCTCGCTCGTAGTCCAGCGGGTCAACTCGCCATGATCGAGCGGTGCTACACCCAGATCCAACACGAATGCATCGCTCGGCGTTTTCGCCGAATTGACTGTCATGGCAAGCTTGCTGTCATCAGGACTGAACGTTAGGCCGAAGACGAGACCCGTCGGAATAACATCTACAGAACGGTATTCCCGAGTTTCTGTATCAAAAAGATAAACACGCGACGTGCCACCTTCGTTGACCGTGAACGCAATGCGACTACGATCATTGCTTAGCTCCGCGCCGCCCACGTCCCACGCGATGCCAGTGGTCACTATTTCGGCGCTAGCGCCTGCCTCGGCTGATTGCCAGGCCAGTTGTCGAAATTCACTGCCCTGATCCGTGATGTACCAAATACCATCATTTTCTTCGTCAAACGCAAACGGGTAGTTCGCGCTGCGGTTATCAATACCGCCCGCAAGCAAAGTGACAGCACCTGTATCCAGATCGAGAAGATTAATGCGCGAATCAGCAATACTGACGTAGTTGGAAATAAGAACCTTACTGCCGCTCGCTGAAAACTCTGTCGGGTTCCAGTAGGTACCGTCAGGCGCTTCCAGCACAACCTTCGCACTATCAGGGTCTTCGGGGTCCATTAACCAAACGTCGTTAGAGGCGCCGTTACGACGCGTGCTCGAATAGGCGATACGTCTACCATCGCGATCCCAAGTCGCACCGCCGTTACGCGACTCACCGTCCGTCAGCATTGTCGTGGCCCCGTCAATGGGGTCAAGAAGGAAAATTTGCGAGAACTCGCTGCCGCCAGCATCGCGCGTAAATATTACGTTGGTACCGCCAGGCTCGCGATTGACACCACCAACAGGCTCGTCAAAGAACGTAATCTGGTGTCTCGCTCCGCCCGGCATATCGACGCGGTGAATCTGACTAACGTCACCGAAGCGCGTCGACACATACATACTTTGGCCGTCTTTGCTCCACTCCCGAAAACCGGCCGATCGCACATTCTGATAGCGCCGTAGGTCTTCCACAATCTGTGCCGAAATCAGCGGCACGTCTTCCATCACCAGGTTGCCGTTGTTCGCCGTTCGCACAACGGTTTCTGCGGCCGAGATGTGGGAGATAAATAGAAAAACTACACCGCTAAAAATGAGTTGGATTGGCCGCATTTTTTTCTCCTGGGAGTTTGCGCGATAGGGATTTCCGTAGCGAGAAGGTGCCACAGCGAGGACAGTTTTTCGATCTTTTGAGGAACATAGTAGGTCTATGTGACGAAAAAGATCGAAAAAATGGACCGCTGTGGTGCATTCGCAGTAGGACTAATTCCTACCGCGCAAGCTCCTGGCGTTAGACCACGAGAAGCGCCATGAAATCATCGACCGGCATACCACTAAGCGTCGCTCGGTCCGCGCAAACGGCGTCGAGTTTTTCCCATTGCGCGCTTCTTAGTTTTCCGGACACGCTACCTTTGAATTTCTGTATGAGCACAGGAATACCCTCTTCTCTGCGCTGGCGATGGCCGATGGGATAGTCGACCGCGACTTTCTCGGTACTCGAGCCATCCCTAAAAAATACTTGGATTGCGTTGCCAATATAGCGCTTATCCGCCGCAAAATAGTCTTTGGTATAGTTTTCGTTTTCACGAACCTGCATTTTTTCGCGCAGTATATCGATTCTGGAATCATTGGCTATATCGTCTTCATAGTCCGCAGCCGTTAAATGACCGAAAATCATCGGCACTGCGATCATGTATTGAAGGCAATGATCTCTATCCGCGGGATTATCTAGCGGGCCTGTCTTATCAATGATGCGAACGCCCGGCTCCTGCGTTTCGATTTCAATTCGCTCAATATCATCGATCTTATCTTTTACTTCTGCATGCAAAGTCATTGCAGCTTCTACCGCCGTCTGCGCATGGAACTCCGCTGGGTAGGAAATTTTGAAGAGAATATTCTCCATCACATAACTGCCATAGGGTTGCGTGAACGAAAATTCATTCCCTTTGAACATGACGTCGTAGTAACCCCAGGTCTTGGCGGTTAATGCCGATGGGTAACCCATTTCTCCGGTCATTGCGATGAAAGCGAGTCGAACTCCACGACTAGTTGCGTCACCAGCAGCCCAACTCTTTCGTGAGCCTGTATTCGGTGCGTGGCGATAGGTTCGTAACGAACACCCATCGATCCATGCGTGCGAAACAGCATTAATGACCTGTTCCCGATCGCCGCCAAGCATGCGGGTCACTACGGCTGTGGTCGCGACGCGAACGAGAAGTACGTGATCTAGCCCCACACGGTTGTAGCTGTTCTCCAGCGCCAGCACACCCTGAATCTCGTGCGCTTTGATCATTGCAGTCAATACATCCTGCATCGTAAGCGGCGCTTTGCCTTCTGCTTTATTCAAACGGCTCAGATAATCAGCAACGGCAAGAATTCCGCCCAGATTATCGGATGGATGCCCCCATTCGGCAGCAAGCCAGGTGTCATTGAAATCGAGCCACCGAATCATCGCGCCAATATTGAAAGCGGCCATAACGGGTTCGAGTTCGTAGGAGGTACCGGGTACGCGAGCGCCGCCTGGCAACGTTGCACCAGGCACGATTGGGCCGAGAAGCTTGGTACACGCGGGGTAATCGAGCGCTTGAAAACCGCACGCCAGTGTATCCATTAGACAGTAATGTGCCGTTTCAAAGGCCAGTTCGCTACTGACATCGGCATTGCAAACGTAGTCTGCGATGTCGACCAGAACCTGATCATGCGTCGGCCGCTCGGCCGAACGAATATCGTGTGATGACATGGGGGTTTCCTGTAAAAAATTGAATCGGGGTCAGAGTAGTACTCTGATCCCGAAATTTATCGTGCGTCGATCGGTACGTACGTCTGCAAGTCCGGACCGACATAGTCGGCGGCAGGACGAATCAACTTATTGTCCGCACGTTGCTCCATGATATGGGCAGCCCATCCGGTTATACGAGAACAAACGAAAATGGGTGTGAACAAATACGTGGGTATACCCATGAAGTGATACACACTCGCCGCGAAGAAGTCTGCGTTGGCGAAGAGTTTCTTTTCGTCCCACATCACTTTTTCAACGGCCTCTGACACTGCATAGAGCGTCATGTCGCCCGCTTCTTCAGCAAGCGTTTTAGACATACGTTTGTTGACAGAATTTCGCGGATCGGATGTCGTGTAAACGCGGTGCCCGAACCCCATAATTAAATCTTTGCGCTCTAGCATGCCGTGAACACCAGCGGTCGCTTCTTCAGCGGTTTGATATTTTTCGATAAGCGCCATTGCCGCTTCATTCGCGCCCCCATGTAGCGGACCACGTAGCGCGCCAATAGCGCCAGTTACTGCGGAATGAATATCAGAAAGTGTTCCGGTAATAACACGGCCCGTGAATGTTGAGGCATTGAACTCATGTTCTGCATACAAAATAAGTGTTGTGTCCAGACATTGTCGATGCAGGTCACTAGGCGGCGCATCGTGGAGCATGTGCAAGAAATGGCCCGCTACACTGTCGTCATCTTTTTCGGTATCAATGCGTGTGCCATCAGTGTGAAAGCGATGCCAGTACAAAAGCATTGAAGGCAAGCATGCGAGTAATCGGTCAGCGGTGTCCGCTTGATTTTCGAAACCGTTTTCCGGTTCGATATTACCGAGAAAAGAGACTCCCGTGCGTTGTACGTCCATCGGATGTGCATCAGCCGGAATCATTTCTAACACTTGTTTGAGCCCGTCAGGCAAACCGCGTAACGATTTAAGTTTTTGGATATAGGCATCAAGCTCTGCGCGCGTTGGTAGCGCCCCATACAACAGCAAGTACGCAACTTCCTCGAAGCTCGCGTTGTCCGCGAGATCGTAAATGTCGTAACCGCGATAAGTGAGTCCCGCACCCTCTTTACCCACCGTGCACAACGCTGTCTTGCCTGCGGTGACGCCTGCTAAACCACCTGATTTCTTACTTGATGTCATTCTTAGTGATCCCTCGTTATTTGTCCGTCAATCCTTTATCGACAAACAATTGATCCAGCTTCTTTTCGTATTTGTGGTAACCCAGAACGTCGTACAACTCGTCGCGAGTTTGCATCGTATCGATCGCACCAAGCTGGGTGCCATCGGTGCGGATGGTTTGATAGACGTGTAACGCTGCCTTCGACATGGCGCGAAACGCTGACAGTGGATAGAGCGCCATGCTCACGCCGACCTTTTCCAACTCCTCAGTGGTAAACGTGGGCGTCTTACCAAACTCCGTTAGATTCGCCAACACCGGGGCATTGATCGTGTCTGTGAACTGTTGATACTCAGGCAAGGTGGTCAACGCTTCGGCAAAAATCATGTCCGCGCCCGCCTCAACGTAGGCAGCCGATCGATCCAACGCTGCTCGCTGGCCTTCAACCGCGTGAGCGTCCGTACGCGCCATAATGGCAAACCGATCATCCGTACGAGCGTCAACAGCAGCTTTGATGCGATCCACCATTTCGCCGGTCTCGACCAACGCTTTACCGGGTCGATGACCGCATCGCTTAACGCTGACCTGATCTTCGAAATGGCAGCCGGCCGCGCCAGCCCGGGTCATTTCATGAACCGTTCGTCCAATCATGAATGCGCCACCCCAACCCGTATCAGCATCCACCAATAAAGGCAGTTTGGTGACAGCGCTGATACGACGAACGTCCTCGCACACATCGTTTAACGTCGTCATTGCGAGATCGGGCAGCCCAAATGATGCGTTGGCGACACCAGCACCGGACAAATAGATAGCCTTAAAGCCAGCATCTTCGGCTAAAAGCGCCGAAAATGCGTTTATCGTGCCTGCAATTTGCAACGGCCGCTCTTGCTCCAATGCCTGCCAAAATCGTGCACCTGCACTCATACCAATCGTTCTCCAATAATGGTTTCAGGCGAAAATTTTAATCTGTATTCAAATTTTCTGAACGGGAATTCTAAACCACCAGAGGACCAATCCCCAAATTGCCTGGTTGCTATCGGCAGCACAGCGGCCAGCCTGAAGGCCGGCAGGGTTTATTCGAGAACAGCGCTGGGAGTACTGGTGCCTAAGGGTTCTGTATTTTATCCACAGGACCTGCTCGACCGGTCAATACTGCTTTTAAGATGGCATCTTTACATCAATGACGGGATCAGATCCCTTTTCCACTCATTCTGGACCACCCAATGACCTCAAAACGAATAAGTTTTCTTTCCTTAGCCGCTTTTTCTCTCGTGCTGATTGGATGCGGGCAAGCCGCAGACGAAGCCGAAAAAGTTGCAGTAACGCCTGGCGTAGAAGTACCGGTCGCCAGCAAGCCTGGTTTGGCCGCGCTTCTTGCCAACGATTCTCGTGCCGCAGAAGATCGTGACCGCGATGCGGCCCGTAAACAGACCGACGTAATCGGTTTTCTTGGCATTACGCCGGGAATGTCAGTAATTGATGTGATCGCGGCGGGTGGCTACTACACAGAGGTTTTGTCGTTAGCGGTTGGATCTGAAGGACACGTTGTCGCACAGAATCCGGCAATGGTCTTGCAGTTCAGCGATGGCGCCAACGAAAAAGCCATTAGTGCGCGACTTGCCGGTGACCGTCTGCCGAATGTCTCTCGTTTGAATATAGAGTTAACAGAACTCACTGGCAGCGACACTCAATACGATGCAGCCATAACGGCACTAAATTATCACGACATTTACAACGGCTTCGGCGAAAAAGCGGCGGTAGGCGCATTGAAGGTGGCATTCAACAGCCTGAAACCGGGTGGTGTATTCGGCATCATTGATCATGAAGGTGTCGCAGGCAATGATAACGAAGCGATGCATCGAGGCGTTAACGCAGATGCAGTCCGCGTCGCGGAGGCAGCCGGCTTTATCGTTGAGGGCGATAGCGACATTTTGCAGTTGCACGACGACGACATGAGCCTTCCGGTTTTCGATGCTGCGGTACGCGGCAAAACAAACCGCTTCTTGCTCAAACTTCGTAAGCCGTCGGAATAGATGCCTTGGGGTCAGAGTAATACTCTGACCCCTTTGATTTAGGGCGCTTTAATTTTAAGGAACGAGGTCGACGTGCAACGACCCCATTCCAGTGAATTCGATTGTGGCGTTATCACCGGTGCTGACGATCAATGGATCGCAGACGGTTCCCGATACAACAAACTCTCCGGCTCGGAGATGCATCCCCCATTTAGGTAATTCGTTAGCGGCCCAAAGCAGTCCGGCAATCGGGTCTTCTCCCATAATGCTCGTGGTTGAACCATGATTTGTTTCATCACCATTGACGGTTACACGTCCATCGATGTCCACAAAATTTAAGTCGGCTAAGTTATAGCGCTTATCAGCCAAGACAACTCCGACAGCAATACCGTTGTCTACGATAGCGTGCTCCCGCGACGCCGGGAGTGTCGCGCGAAAGCCGACGAACTCCATCGCAATGCCGACCGAGTCGATGGCGGCAATGAGTTCATCACGCGTGACCACCGGACCCGGCAGGTCATGCTTTAAATAAAATACAATTTCCGGCTCTGCTCTAGCTTCGTCATAAGTGAAATAGCGAGTCGATACGGGTGTCCCTTCTTTGTACACGCGTTCGGACATGTAGTGACCGACGATAGGATCTAAGACTTCATCCGACGAGGCTTTGCGCGTCCAGCCCAGTTTCCACCCTACGTGCTCGTCCGTCTTACGACTTTCGATGAGTCGGCTTCGCTGAACCGCATATGCGCGCTCCCGACCGAGGTCTGGAAAGTGCTCGGCCAAAGCGCCGGTTTGCGTCCCATTCAATTCATGGTGCAGCATATGGTTCCGAATCGCCTCATTGCTGGAATCTGGCGTCAACACAGGCGACTCAGCGCCGTCCTGCCCATTTACCGGGTAAGCCATAAGGCTAAATATTAATATTGCAGCGCTGCGCATCGTCAATTCCTCAATGAAATTCCAGAGTTGATTCTGCAGTCTAGCTTGAAGGCGGCCATCTTTTGGAGTCAAAATAGGTGCTGACCTTTTGACACCACCACAATCGTTATTGGGCTGAGGAAATATCGTGAAAAAATCTGATCGTCTTCTGGGTATGGATCGCGACATTAGTCGTCGCGATTTTCTTAATGGCGTCAGTGTTGCGGTTGGCGCGTCAGTCTTACCCGGAACGACTTCCGCTCAGGATGTCGGCGCTCAGGATGTGCCCGGCTACTACCCACCAGGACTAAGCGGGCTGCGCGGTTCCCATCCTGGGTCTTTCGAAGCGGCGCATAGTATGCGTGATGGCGCGTCATTCTCCGCTCAAGATTTGGGCGAACAATATGACCTTGTCGTGGTTGGCGCAGGTATCAGTGGACTGTCGGCCGCGTATTTTTACCAGCAGGAAATGGGTCACGATGCCAAAATTTTGATTTTGGATAATCACGACGATTTCGGCGGCCACGCAAAACGAAATGAATTCGAGATTGACGGCAAAAACATCATTGGCTACGGCGGTACCATGCTCATTGAAGCGCCGAGCGGATATCCGGAAAACGCAAAACGTCTAATCAAAGAATTAGGCATCGACACAGACCGTTTCTACGACTATTTCGATCAGGAACTATTCGCTTCTCTGGGTCTTCAGCGCGGCCTGTTTTTCGACAAAGAAACATTTGGTGCAGATCATTTGGCCGTCGGCAGCATGATCGACCCGGAGATGTTTGCAGAGTCGCCCCTATCTGCTGAGGGCAAAGCGGACTTACTACGTTTGTTCAAAGACGAACGCCATTATTTGGACGATGTGCCGCCAGCGAAGCGCGCTGCCTTTCTTGCCAACATGGACTATCAAACTTACTTATCTGAACGCGCCGGCATGGGTGATGAAGCATTAAAGGTCATGTTGTCGGCCGCACGCGGCGTATGGGCAGTGAATATCGATGCGTATCCGGCAGACGCAGCCTGGAGTGGTGGCTATCCCGGTTTTGGTGATCTGAATCTTAGGGCCGAATCGTATCGCCGCGAAAGCGATCATGAAGAACCCAATATTTTTCACTTCCCGGATGGCAACGCCACGATTGCGCGCTTACTCGTTCGGAAGATGATCCCGGCCGTGGCAGCGGGTAGCACGATGGAAGACGTCGTCGCTGCGCGATTCGATTACCGTCAGTTGGACCAGCCAAAATCACCGGTACGGGTGCGCCTGAATAGCACCGTCGTGCGCGCACAACACGCAAATGACGATCTTTCAAAGCCGGTAACTGTCTCGTACTTTCGTGACGGTAAGGTGCGTAGCGTACAGGCCGCTAAAGTTGTTATGGCTTGCTACAACGCAATCATTCCGCACATATGCCCGGAGATGCCAGTGAAGCAAAAAACAGCCCTTTCGAATTGCGTACGCGCACCGCTTGTTTACACTAATGTTTTGATTCGAAATTGGCGTAGTTTTGCGAAATTGGGCGTCAGTCGCATTAACTGTCCAGGCGGCTATCACAGTGGAGTGACACTCGACTACCCGGTCAGCCTTGGTGGCTATGATTTTGCCAAAACGCCGGATGACCCGATCGTATTACACCTCACTCGAGTACCAGGCCAGCCGGGACTGAGTGCAAACGAACAATTTACGGCGGGTAAGCGTGATCTGCTTGCGACGTCTTTCGAAACATTTGAAAGGAATATTCGCGACCAGTTGTCGCGAATTCTAGCCCCGGGCGGTTTTGACGCTGCACGTGATATTGCAGGCATCACAGTGAATCGCTGGCCGCATGGTTACGCCTATGGCTACGATCCGGAATCGGATCGCGTCGCGTTCGAGCCCAGCCGCTGGCCAGCAGAAAAACGACACTGGGAATTGGGCAGTCGACCGTTCGGCAACATTAGCATCGCATCAACCGATGCCGCTTCGAACGCGATGACTGAATCGGCAATCGAAGAGGCGCACCGGGCCGTTAACGACCTGAGGAACCTCTGATCCGCTATTCCAACGCCTGATAAACCAGTGTTTTAAACCGTGCAGTAATATCGCTTTCGGTCGGTCTAATCTGAGTCATGATGACACCAATTAATTGTTCGCTCGGGTCTATCCAATAGGAAGTATTGAACGCGCCGCCCCAGGTATAAACACCTTGCGAACCGAGCTCTCCATTCGCACCAATATCATCGATGACTTGAAACCCTAGTCCGAATTCCGCAACACCATCACCATCCATATCGATTCTTGGTGTACGCATCAGTTCGACAGACTTTCGTCCTACCAGCCGGTTTCCATCAAGCTCTCCATCGTTGAGGAGCATTTCAACGAAGCGTGCATAGTCTGATGTTGTTGACGACAAACCCGCACCGCCTGAAAAGTACGTCATGGCACCGGCGACTGGATAATTGGTGTTGCCAAGATCGGTGAACGCATCATCAGTATAGGGAACCAATTCTCCGTCTACTTCAGCATACAAAGCGACCAATCGATCGTGTTTATCAGCGGGCAAGTAGAAGTGAGTATCATGCATCTCAAGGGGTAAGAAAATTTCGTTACGAAAATATTCGTTCAACGGGCGGCCGGATACCACTTCAATCAGATAGCCCAGAAGGTCGGTGCTAAGGCCGTAATTCCACCGGCTACCCGGATCAAACAACAACGGCAACTTGGCAAGTTTCGCCATTTGTAACGCCAAACGCTCGTCCTGATCCGTAAGCCCGTCGATGATTCCGTTCGCGACGTAGGTTTTTTGAATCGGCGAGGGAATAAACGGATATCCGAGTCCCGAAGAATGCGTCAGCAAATCAACAATGCGAATTTCTCGGCTCGCCGCGCGAGATTCTGTCACCACCCCTTCGTCGTCGACCGTCACCATGACCTGGGGATCTGCAAAAGCTGGGATGTATTTCGATATCGGATCATTTAATTGAAACAGACCCTGTTCGTAAAGCTGCATAACGCCAACGGTGGTAATCGCTTTGGTCATTGAGGCGATGCGAAAAATTGATTCATTTCGCATTGGCTCTTGCGCTTCTATATCGGCAAAGCCGAAACTTTTGTGATAAATCGTCTCGCCTTTTCTGGAGACCAATGCGACTGCACCCGGAATTCTTCCCGCTTCGACCTCAGCAATAATTGCTGTATCAATTCTGTCCAGGCGCTCAGCAACGAAGCCCGGCGTGCTGAGCCCGTCGAAATTGAAGTCTGTCTGCACTGCACACCCGGCGATAAGCCACATTGCAGCCAAATACGACATTGTTTTTTTCATTGCGCGTACCTGTTGGTCATTTATTTGCTAATTTCGACCACTGTTCTACCGACGACGCCACCGTCAATATACGCTTGAAAAGCATCAGGCAAGTCCGCGAACCCAATTGTGTTACCAGCGATCTTATCCAGATGGCGGGGTTTTAAGTCTGCACCTATGCGCTTCCATACCTGAAGTCGCAAGTGGCGTGGTGTATCCACTGAATTAATCCCGAGCAAACAAACGGCGCGAAGAATGAACGGCAGCACGGTCGTGTTGAGTTCATGGCTTGCAGCAAGTCCAATGCTGGCGATATTGCCGCCATAATCAGTTGTGCGGGTGAGCCAGGTCAGTACGTCGCCGCCCAGGTTATCTATCGCACCGGCCCAGGTGGCTTTTTCCATTGGGCGCTTACCAAGATCGAGCTCGCTGCGAACCAAAACACTCCGCGCACCAATCGATTGTAAGTAGTCAGCTTGTTCTGCTTTGCCGGTCAAGGCGACCGCTTCGTAGCCACGAGCATCGAGCATATCCAGCGCGATACTGCCAACGCCGCCTGTTGCACCCGTCACCACAATCGGACCGCTTTCAGGAAGCTGGCTGTTTT
The DNA here is from genome assembly GCA_018701055.1 of Woeseia sp. GTDB lineage: Bacteria > Pseudomonadota > Gammaproteobacteria > Steroidobacterales > Woeseiaceae > SZUA-117. Next base: position 24,245 of record JABIUH010000214.1, read on the forward strand.
GTTCCATACGATGGATCGCCAGAGCGGCCGTATAGCCAGCCGTGCCAATTTGCATCGCCTCTTTGGCCGTCATGCCCTCAGGTACTGGAACCACGGAATCAGCTGCCACTCGAGCAACTTCTGAGTATCCACCATCGCGCGTCTCGCTGAGGCCACAGCCGTTCACCAACACCGTGTCGCCAGCCGAAAACTCGTCACTTTCAGAACTAACGACGGTCCCCGCCAGATCGATACCGCCGACGAGCGGAAAGCTGCGTAAAATTCGTCCGGCACCAGTAGCCGCCAACGCATCTTTATAGTTGATCGTGGAATGCGAGACGTCAATGACAACCTCGCCCGGGGTCAAATCATCCAAACTTAGGTCGGTAAAATCGGCAACGATGCCGGCGTCAGTTTGGTCAATACGATATGCACGAAATTTACTCATTAGTACTCCGGGTTTACAGATGATCGAGCCAAAACTCGAGTCCCATAGTGTTCAATACAACATCGATCTCTACGATATGGTTGATCTGTTCAACGCTACCACTGAAACCGTGCAGGTCGAGTTCGCTTTGAAAATAAGCATACAGGCTCGCATGCATGTTTTCCGTACGAGAATCGTCATTGGCATGGTTTTTGGCAATCGCGACGAAATCATCGATACGCTTATGCATATCCTCGGCCAGTTTCGGTAAGCCGCAAACCTCACTGTAGTGCGTTAAATAAAGCTTGTCGGGTGACAGTCCCATAATGCGATCGATTGCTTTATGCGCTTCGGGCGGATCAAAATTAATCGGTGTAGTGGTTGGGTAAATAAACTCACCGGCTGCCGTGTCAAATTCGCGATACGACAAACCAAAACTGTCGCCGGTGAACACGCCTGCGGATTGCGGATCGTTCAATACGTAGTGGTGTCGAGCATGGCCTTCGACGAATAAACATTGCATTTCACGTCCCGCGAAATCGATGCTTTGCTCATCGTCTACAACAACAATGCGGTCAGCATCGATTGGAACAATTTCACCGTAAAGTTCGGCGAATCTTTTCTCGCCATAAACGGCCCGTGCACCACGGACTAACTTTTTCGGGTCAACCATGTGTGGCGCACCGCGTGGATGCAGGACCGCTTTCGCGTTCGGTAGTTTCTGCATAAGCAGGCCCGCACCGCCAGCATGATCAAGATGTACATGGGTTAGGAAAACATAGTCGACGCTCGCCACATCGACATTGTTTTTTTCAAGAACTGCAAGCAGGTTGGGGATGGAGTCATTCGCACCGGTATCGACGAATGCTGCGCGATCATTTTCGACAATCAAATGACTGGCATCAAATAACGGTCGAAGATGATCAGTATCGATTGCGGTAATACCACCTTCCAAGCGAGTCGTTCTTGGTTGTTCGCCGAGTGTCATCGCTGCTGGTCCAACAAGGTAGATTTGATGGGCGCAGAGCCACCCGGGTGGCTCCCTTCGGGCGCGTCGCGAAGCGGTCGTCCGCGGTGTTGCACCTCGTGGCAAGGACTAGCCATTACCGGCAAGACGCGCTTAGCAGTCAACCGCTTCACAACTCGCTGAACCCCCATCAAACCTACCGTGGTGGACCACTAGCAACTACTCAAGTGTTTCTAATCCATCCATAGACGCATAGAAGTCCGCAATCGCCTCGATATCCGCATCGCTCAAAGTTGCCGCAAATGCTGTCATGACATTTCCGCTGCGAGTGCCATCTTTGTATTGATGTAGTGTGTGTTGCAGATAATCGGAATGTTGCCCCGCCAACGTTGGTGGTTTCGGCGCTACGCCCTCGCCATCCGCGCCGTGACAAGTCACACAGACCCCAGCGGCCGCAGATCCCGCAACCATCTCGGCCGTTGCTGAATCGTTAACAGGCTCATTTAGGTCGAGCCAGTTCAAAATATCGGCGATATTCAGATCGGTTAAGGAGCTTGCCTGTGCCTGCATCGTCGGGTGCGGCCGAGAACCCTCCCTATACGCCCTGAGAGCGGCTTCGACATAGCTCCGGCTTTGCCCGCCGAGCTTAGGGACTCGATAGGATGGATACGCGTTGCGTTGCCCCTCAATGCCATGGCAACCGAGACAGGTAAAACCAAGTTGTCGGCCTTGCTCAATGCTGCCCTCGGCTAAACCGGTCCGTGGCCAGGCGACTATAGCGGCGACAAGAATCCCCACAGCGAAACGACGAGTCATAGTGTGTCCGAACTAAACAAGGTGATGATATAGCCGTGGTGCTAGCCACGGCCTCCTGAAGTGGTAATGGTAGTGACTGTCGTCGTGTATTTCCACATTGAACGGCATCATTTGTGAGGTGCGTGCTAGGATCTTTACCCTGTTCTTTTTGAAGATTCCTATAAATGAAGCGCTGGCTTGTGATTCTGCTCGTAATTCTAGCTTTGGTTATATTGATATCACCGGGCATTGTCGGTCGACTCGCCGAAGAAAAACTTGCAGACGGCATCGCCTGGACGGAGTTGGATAGCCCCGGCTTTAAGATCGCAACGGAAACTTTCGAGCGTGGCTGGTTTACGTCTGAAGGGCGCCATCGCGTGGTTTTCGAAGACGGCCAATTTCAAGAAGCCACTGAAATGTTTTCTGCCGCTACCGGTAGCGACTCTTTGCCATCCTTGATAATTGATACCCGACTCGATCACGGGCTTCTACCTGTCACATCGTTGGGTCGCGATCAGGGAAGCTTAGCGCCGGGCCTGGCAAGATCCGTTTCGACCCTTCGGCTTGACGTTGGCGATGGCGGTATCATTGAGATTCCAGGCGCTTTGTATAGCAATGTAGGGCTGGCGGGGGCAAGCGATGCGCGCCTACTGCTCGATCCGGTGAAGTTCGATCTCGACGGCGCAATCATTGAGTGGCAAGGCGCTGATTTGAACGTCCACACCCATTCGGGAGCACGCAAGCGTTCGTTCGAGGGGGTGGTTGAATCCATCAGCCTGGCTGCCGTGGGAATAAACGCTGGGATCGAGTCTTTTACCATCGATGCGGATCAATCGGCAACGCCATACGGGTTCCGTCTGGGAAACGCTGATATAACCCTGACCAATCTGGTGTTCGGAGCCGATGGCGCTGCCATCTCGGTCGACAGCGTTGCTGTGAAAGCAAACACGGGGATTGAGGATGAGCGGGTATCGGGCTCCACGATGTTGAGCGTCAATACTCTGACCGGCCCAACTGGCGATGTCGATATTGACCTGAAAATGACGTTTAGTGAGTTTGATGCGGCGTCGTTAGGCGTTATTTCGACGGCACTACGCGAAGCACAAGGTGCGACTGACCCCCAAACAGCATTAATGGAGATTTATCCAGCCATTGAAGACGACGTCCAAACGTTGCTGCAAAAGGGGCTCAAATTTAGCGTCGATCAGTTGGACGTGTCACTGCCGCAAGGTGTGCTGACAACCAATATAGCCTTTGATGTTCCGGAAACCGACCCGAGCGATAACTTCTCCTGGCCGGGCGTGATTTTGAGTATGACAGCGTCAATCGACGTAAAGATACCGATCGCACTGTTCGACAGGGTCGCAATGATGAACCCTGAAGCAGGCACCCTTGTCGCGATGGGATTCTTGCAAAAAGAGGGCACGGATTACGTAATGGACGCGGACTACGCGAAGGGTCTGATCAACGTAAACGGTGCGCCAATGCCGATTCCCATCCCGGGTCTTTGAAAGTGAAAAAGGCGTCAGATTACTGCTGTCCCATAAACTCGCTGATTACAGTTTAGTTTCGAGTATCTCCAATTGAATCAACCGTAGGAGCGGCATCCTGCGGCGATTCAATGCTTCATCGCGCCTGGGTCGCTCTCGGTCGTGGCTGTGTGAAAATCTAACATTACGTCTTTGCGAGGAGGCAGAGCCGATGAAGCAATCCAGTTATTCAATGATTGATGGATTGCTTCGCTGCGCTCGCAAAGACGTAATGTTAGATTTTCACACAGCCTCGGCTATCCATGGCCTGCGCGACGTTCGGACTCCTGTCCATCAAGGGGTTCCTACGGTTCTTCGCACTAAATCGATGTCTACTTTACATTCGGTGTGGCGGCGGGCCTGGTTGGATAACGCTAATCAACAATTTGACCACAACTTTATGGGACAGCAATGGCGTCAGATCTATGTATCGGTTCAGCAAGAAATTGATCAATAGATCTGACCCCTTTTTAGTTAGTAACCTAGATCCAATTCGTCTGCACGGTGGCAAGCTACCGAACCAAACGGCTCCTCTCGGAAGTCTGGCAATCTGTCACTGCACATAACAATGGCATGCTCACAGCGTGGATGAAACGGGCAACCACTGGGTGGCGACAGAATCGACCCTACCTCGCCAATGAGTGATCGATGTGTCGATTGGATGTCTGGATCTGGCACGGGCACGGCGTCAAGCAGCGCTCGGGTGTAAGGATGGCGTGGGCGCGAAAACAGCGCATCGTTGTCTGCAACCTCGCAAAGCCTGCCCATGTACATCACTGCAACTCTATGCCCAAGCTGGCGCACCACGGCGAGATCATGGGTAATAAATACTATTGCCACGCCACTTTGAGCTTGTTCGGCTTGCAACAGGTTCAGAATCTCTTCTTGTACCGTCCCATCGAGAGCGGCAACCGCTTCGTCACAAATTAGAACGGCCGGTTTGAGAATCAACGCCCGTGCAATGGCAACCCGCTGTGCCTGACCACCGGATAACTCATGCGGAAAGCGATATAGATATTCACTGCTAATGCCGACGCGTGCCAACATCGCCGTTGCTGTAGCTTGCGCCTGAGTATTTTCGCCATGGACAATCAATGGCTCTGCAACAATATTGACTATCCGCATTGCAGGGTTCAACGAGGCAAGTGGATCCTGAAATATCATTTGTAAATTCCGATGCTGCAGTGCGGTTCGCGCGCCAACGGTGGCTGCTAATCGATCACCGAGAAACGACACTACGCCCGTTGTTGGTATGAGCCCTACTAACGCGCGCACCAAACTGGTTTTTCCGGACCCTGACTCGCCCACGATCGCGAGCGTTTCTCCACGTCGCAATGAGATATCGGTTGAACGCACTGCATGGAGATTTTTATGACCACCAAGACGCCTTTCTTTGAACCCGACGGAGATATCACGAGCATCGAGAACAACATCGTCACCCGCTTGCGTCGTCGGCGCGTTGCGATCGATGCGTGGCGCGACCGCTAACAACGCTTTCATTTTATCACTCGAAGGCGAAGCAAAAATCTTAGCTGTTTTACCCTCTTCCACCAGCCGCCCACGATCCATAACCAGCAAGCGGTCGCAATGTCCGGCGACAACGCTGAGGTCATGAGTAATTAACAGGAGTGCCGCATCGGTTTCTTCACGAATAGAGGCTAACAACGTTAAAACCTGAGCCTGAACAGTAACGTCAAGCGCCGTTGTAGGTTCGTCGGCGATCAACAAGTCGGGCGCGCCAAGAAGGGCGGCACCGATCATGACGCGTTGTCGCATACCGCCCGATAGTTGATGCGGAAAGACTCGAAACTGCCGGTCGGGATCAGGCAACCCAACCTTGGTAAGCATCGCCAACACTCGTTGTACCGCTTCATTGGGGGGACAAAACTTATGTTCCAACAGAATTCGCTGCAGTTGGGAACCGATGCAAATATAGGGATTAAGCGCGGACAGAGGATCCTGAAATACCATCGCGATGCGACGCGCACGAATCTGGTTTAGCGTTGCAGTGCTTGCGCCCAAAATTTCCGTCTGCTCGATTAATACGCTGCCGCCTATTTTTGCATTCGTCGGCAGCAAACCCATGATTGCCATTGCTGTTTGCGTTTTGCCGGACCCTGATTCACCAACCAAGCCAAGGCACTCACCTTTCTGTATTGAAAAGCTCAAATTCTCAACTACAGCGCCGTCACTCCGTGGGTATCTAACCTGCAGGTTTTGCACTTTCAGTAACGACATCAGGTTGTGCTTTTTGGATCGACAAGATCGCGCAATCCATCGCCCAGGTAATTGAAGCAGACCAGGATTAACGCCAGCGCAGTAGCGGGTATCACCATCAACCACGGTGCGCTTTCCATGTAATTGACGCCCCCATTAACCAATGAGCCCAGAGAGGTCTGTGGCTCCTGAATTCCCAATCCAAGAAAACTCAAAAATGACTCAACTAAAATAGCCTGTGGAATTGTCAGGGTCATGTAGACAACCACAATTCCGAGCAGGTTTGGCGTTATATGGCGCCAGATAATGCCGCCACTCGAAACGCCGATGAGTCTGGCCGCATCAACGAAACCACGCTGTTTAAGACTGATGGTTTGCCCACGAACAATTCGGGCCATATCGAGCCAGTTGATTGCGCCGATTGCAATAAAGATGAGCACCATGCTTTGCTCAAAAACTACCATGAGAAGAATGACCAGAAAAATAAACGGCAGCGCATAGAGCGCGTCAACGCTTCGCATCATGATGGCGTCGACCTTTCCTCCCAGGTAACCGGCAATCGCGCCGTATAACACGCCGATAAAAAGACTGACCAAGCTGGCGATAACCGCAACAAATAGGGTGACTCGAACACCCATTAGCGTTCTGGAGAAAAGATCCCGACCAAGATCGTCTGTTCCAAAGTAGCTTTGCGCAGCCATGGCAGGAGACGAGAAGCGGTTGTAGAGATCGATACTCAAATAATCGTTCCCAGTGAGATACGGACCTACAACAGAAATGAGACCAATAATTCCGAGGATGAATAAGGAAAGCGACACTGCGCGACTACGACGAAACGATGCTGGAAAAAAGGTATTACCGCTCATCGAGCACGCGTCCTTGGATCGAGATATCCGTACAGCAGGTCAACAACCAGGTTGAGCGCAATAACAATTGCGGCATAGAAAATGGTAATGCCCAGTGCCAGCGTGTAGTCGCGATTGACTGCTCCGCTTATGAAGAACTGACCAACACCCGGTATACCGAAAACCTGCTCGACGACGACCGAACCGGTCAATACTGCGGCAATCGCTGGCCCCAGGTAAGAAAGCAGTGGCAGCATGGCCGGCTTGATTGCGTGATAGCGGATGATCGACGCCGACTTCAATCCTTGCGCGCGAGCCGTTCTAATGTAGTCGCTTTGCAAAACCTCAATCAGACTCGCTCGCGTCAGGCGCGTGATATAGGCAATTTGCGGCAACGCCAATGCGATGACTGGCAGGATGAATCTCGACGCACCATTGCCACTCGCAAAGCTCGCCGGCAACCAATCGAGCAGCACGGCGAACACCAACACCATCAACGGCGCAACAACGAAAATGGGTACGGAGATACCAATCATTGCGACACCGGAAATGAGACGATCGAATAAAGTGTTTTTACGAAGCGCTGCCGCGATACCTAAAGACACGCCGACGACGAAGGCCAACAACATCGATAACGCACCCAGCCGCATAGATTGCGGAAAAGCGTCGCCGATAATGTCCGACACGCGGTAGTCGCGATACCGAAACGATGGCCCTAAATCGCCCTGGACAAGACCTTGCAGATAACGGAAAAACTGTTGTGACAAAGGTTCATCAAGGTGATACGCGCGTTCGATGTTTGCCGCAATGTCAGGGGGAAGTACGCGTTCGGAGTCAAAGGGACCACCGGGCGCTGCATGCACCATTAGAAAAGCAATCGCGATAACCAACAAAAGCGTGGGAATCGCTCCAAGCACACGTAGGCAGGCGTAACGCAACACTCTATTTAGACCCACTCATGCGTTGTCGTGACCGTCCGATATTGGGCGGTGAGCACTCTACTGCCCAGAAAGACTCAATTGCTGACTGTAGTGGTAATTCAATACGTTGTCTCCCCAACCTTCGACTCGTTGGCTCACCATGCTCTTGTTAACGTGAAAATAGATTGGAATCACGGGGTGATCCGCTAGCATGACGCTCTCGGCCTCGCCCAGAATAATCTCACGGCGCTTAAAGTCGATCTGCTCGGCCGCCCGATCCATTAAGGAATCGTAATGAGGGTTCTGATAACCCACGAGATTCGACGGATTACCACTTTCGAGGATGCTCAAGAAGGCATGTGCGTCATTATAATCGCCCGACCAACTCAAGCGAAAAACATCAACACCAACCTTCTGACCGATATTCGCGAGCATCACGCGTAGATCTTCATTGACCAGCGTGACTTCGACGCCCAGCGCTTCAAGCCACATCGATTGCACGGCGAGCGCGATTCTCTGCTGCGCATTAGATGTGTTGTAACGAACCTCCAATTTAAACGGCTTGTTGGGTCCGAAACCGGCCGCTCGATACAACTGACGAGCTTTTTCGTTCCGTTCGACTTGTGTCATCGACGTATAAGAAAGGCGGCGTGGTTGGTATCCTGCTACGCCTTCCGGCACCCAACTATAGGCTGGCGACTCACCGCGGCCGACAACATTGGTCGCGATAGCTTCGCGATCAATTGCCAGCGAGAGTGCCTGGCGCAGTTTTGAGTTCCTGGAAAACTTAGGATTGCTTAAATTGAATCCGTAGTAATACACACCGAGTGATGGCGAGGTGCGCACCTCGTCCGGTCTTTCCTTGAGCATTTGCGCAAATGCTGCCGTCGGTATGCTTTGCGTGATATCCAACTCACCCGCACGATAACGATTGAGCTCTGTCATCGGTTGCGGTATCACATAGAAACGCACACGGTCGATCGCAGTATGGGTGTTGTCCCAGTAGTGTTCATTGCGCACTAATTCAATGTAAGAACCAACCTCCCAGGCATGCAGTTTGTATGCCCCACTGCTAACCAGGTTTCCGGGATGCGAGTACGCGTCGCCGTGTTGCTCAATCGAACCTCGATGAACGGGAAATGTGCTCGGGTGCGTAAGCAAACTGAGAAAATACGGTACCGGCCGTTGCAATCGAATTTGCAATTTATAGGGGTTGATTGCGACGACGCCGAGTTGATCGGTGAAACCGCCCAGTGGATGTTGTTCGCCGAGGGCACCACGAACACGGCCTCGGCGGCCCGCCTCCACGTCAATCTAGGCTACGACTTCGACCTCGCGGCCTGCC
>JABIUH010000213.1 GCA_018701055.1 Woeseia sp.
CGTATTGAGGATACTGACCAGGAACGATCGACTCAGGAAAACGTCGACGCCATTCTGGATGGAATGAACTGGCTGGGCCTCGACGCTGACGAGGGTCCGTTCTACCAAAGCCAACGATTCGACCGATACCGGGAAGCCATTGAGCAGTGGCTCGAATCAGGCGATGCCTACAAATGCTACTGCACCAGGGATGAGCTGGACGAACGGCGTGCAGCGCAGATGGCAAAAGGTGAGAAGACGCGTTACGACGGACGTTGTCGTGAGCGTACTGATTCGCGGCCGGGAGTTGATCCGGTCGTGCGATTCAGGAATCCGAGCGGTGGTGAGGTTGTTGTCCACGACCTCGTGCGTGGCAGGGTGGTTTTCCAGAATGAGGAGCTCGATGACCTGATCATTGCCCGGTCTGATGGCGTACCCACCTATAATTTCACCGTGATCGTTGATGATTCGGATATGAATATCTCCCATGTCATACGGGGAGATGACCATCTGAACAATACGCCGCGCCAAATGAACATGCTTGCGGCACTGGGTGTTGAGCCACCGGCATATGCCCATCTTCCGATGATTCTGGACCAGGATGGTGCCAAGCTCTCGAAAAGGCACGGCGCGGTTGATGTACGTGATTATTGCGAGCAGGGCTTTCTCGCCGGGGCCCTGCTGAATTACCTGGTACGCCTCGGCTGGTCATACGGAGATCAGGAAGTTTTCTCAATAGATGAGATGATCCAGCTGTTTGACATCGCTGCAGTCAATCAGTCCGCATCGGCATTCAATCCCGAGAAATTATTATGGCTTAACCAGCAGCACATTATTTCCACACCGGCCGACCAACTGGGCGAGGCTCTTGCGCCATACCTTGAGCGCGCCGGTATCGACGTCGCCAACGGACCTGATCCAGTGCAACTGGCAGCGGGATTTCATCAGCGTGCCGAGACCCTGGTAAAAATGGTCGAAACCAGCCGCTATTGCTACCAGGAATTTGATGAGATCGATGCCAAAGCGGCCAAGAAGAATCTGCGACCGGTCATCCTGGAGCCGCTCAGGGACATCCGCGAGCGCTTTGCGGCGCTACCCGAGTGGAGCGCAGAAGCAATACACGAGGCTGTGAACGTCTGCGCAGACGCGCATGAGATTAGCATGGGCAAACTGGGGCAGCCGATCCGCGTAGCCGTAACCGGCGGCTCGGTGTCGCCGCCCATTGATATCACTTTGACACTTGTTGGTCGGGACAGAAGTCTGGCCAGAATCGACCGGGCCATTGTGTTTGTCGAGGGCAGGGCAGCCGGGTGATAGGCGGTGTAATCAGTGCCTTGACAGCCACCGTCCGCGCCCGTAAAGTGCGCGGCTCCGTTGGGGCTATAGCTCAGCTGGGAGAGCGCTTGCATGGCATGCAAGAGGTCGGCGGTTCGATCCCGCCTAGCTCCACCAAGTATCAACGGAAATTAGTTCTGCGTCCCCATCGTCTAGAGGCCTAGGACACTGCCCTTTCACGGCGGCAACAGGGGTTCGAATCCCCTTGGGGACGCCATATTCAAGAAGATGCCCGGCCAACGGCCGGGTATTTTTTTGAATGTGTTTTTCAAAGATGAGCCGAGGTAGTCCCGGTTCGATAAAACGCGCTAGCGTTTTAGACGGCGTAGCCGCCTCGCAGGGGTGAAGATCGCCCGAAGGCGATCTGAGTCAATCCCCTTTTTGCGATGATTTTCATCGCTTGGCGCTGCCGGCGAATCGGCGGTTGGAGCGGGGGATTTCCGATCGAAAGTCGACTTCGGCAACTCATTGTTCGAGAAGAACCCTCGATACATTCCCCAACATCCTGGAGTGCAACGGTCGGTTGCGTAGAATTGTGCAAGTCGGTCCATTGAACCTTTGAGTAATGCCTTGATTAGCTGTGGAACTGACACGCATCGACGCACTGGCTCGACAACCTGAAGAAACGCTCGGAATGAAGCTTCTTGCTCCGCTTGGTCAGGAGTGAATTGGACGATAACTGCAACGACCCATTTTTCTGTTGTGCGGGCGACCTCCGGCTCTATTAGTTCCAGGCGATTGATAACCGCGTAAGTACCGTCTTGGTTTTTCGTCAAGAAGAGCGTCCGCGCGGGTACGTAGGTGTGGTCGCTAGGCTTTGCGTTTTTTGTTTTGGTTCCTAAGATGTCATTCAGAGCGGGCACCAGGCGAATCTCGACGCGCTTAATCCGTCCACGCACCTGTACGCCGGGCAACGGTGCAAGAAGGTCAAATTTTGATTGATGGGTCATTCCCAGATTCCGATTCACGTTTCTCGTATAGACCAGTTTATTTAGAGCGCCGGACGGGCTAGATCCGTCTTTTGTTTGACCAAAGCGTGTGGGCCTCCGATTCGCTTACTGGATCTCACAGTGGGCTTTAACTAACTGATAAAAAATAAGTAATTGCCTGAAGCAGGAGGTGTTTAGCAATGCGGCGCCTTGTCTTGGGCATTTTGCGGAATACGCGAAAGCGTATATTGTCATCTTATACGTGATCACGTATAATTTCGATTTATACGCTGTAGCGTATGACTAATTGGGCTGGAGAATCGATATGAGTCAAAGCGCCAGAACTGCCAAACAGCTTGGTGCACTTGTGCGCCGCGAGCGGCGCCGGCAGGGATATAGCCAGGCAAAGCTAGGCGAAAAAATCGGTTTGCGACAGGCCACGGTATCAAAACTTGAAGCGGGAGAGCCGGCTACTCAGCTGCAAACGCTGCTTGATGCCCTAACAGCACTCAATCTGGAGATAACGGTTCGCGAACGCAGTAAATCAACTGATCTGGAACAGCTATTCTGATGGCTAGACGACGCACCCACGTACCCCTCAATGTCTTCTTGAACAGTCGCTTTGTCGGTCAACTGACTCGAGCAGCCTCCGGTGCCGTTGCTTTCCAATACGACACAGATTGGTTGGCCTGGGAGCATACCTTTCCCGTGTCTCTGTCACTGCCATTGCGGGAAGACGCCTACACCGGTAACGCTGTGCTAAACGTGTTCGATAATTTGTTGCCGGACAATCCAGAAATGCGTCGCCAAATCGCAGCGCGAACGCGTGCCGATGGAGAAGATGCCTACAGTCTCCTGGCGCGCATAGGTGCAGATTGCGCGGGCGCATTGCAATTCCTGCCGGAAGGCGCCGAGCCGGGGCCATCTGGCCACATCGAAAGCATGCCCATATCGAATGTGGAGGTGGAACAATTACTCGCTGAACTCGATACCTACCCGTTAGGTATTGGCGAGGATGAAGCGTTCCGAATCTCTCTTGCAGGAGCTCAGGAAAAGACTGCACTCTTGGCATACGAAAACCAGTGGCATAAGCCCATTGGAAGCACCGCTACGACGCACATCCTTAAGCCGCAGATCGGTAAAAGGGGCAGTATTGATCTCACTCAAAGCGTCGAGAACGAATATCTCTGCATGCGAATTCTCGAGCTGTTGGGCATCCCAACAGCTAGCACGCAGATCATTGATTTCGGCCAGCAACGGGCATTGGTCGTTTCGCGATTTGATCGTAAGCAAACAGCGGACGGTAGACTCATTCGTGTCCCCCAAGAGGATCTCTGTCAGGCACTATCTGTTCCGTCACCCCGAAAGTACCAGTCAGACGGTGGTCCAGGAATCGTAGATGTTCTGGAGTTTTTGAAAGCAAGCGATGATCCGGAAGCGGACCAAAGATTTTTTCTTAAATCTCAAATTATGTTTTGGCTGCTTGGTGCCAACGACGGACACGCCAAGAACTTCAGCGTCTTTATCCACCCCGGTGGAGGCTTTCGATTGACACCCTTGTACGATGTCATGTCAATACAGCCGCAAATGGATGAAAATCAAATTCGTCGTAATCAGGCGCGCATGGCGATGGCACAAGGTCGAAATCGGCATTATCGAATCCATGAGATACAGCCAAGACATCTGGTGCAGTCCGCCGAAATCGCTGGACTGCCAAGTGCGATGGTTGAACATGAAATGTCAGAAATCGCCGATAAGGTAAGCGAGCTGATGCACCCTATCGACACGGGGCTCTTCGATGACGATGTTCCACTTTCGATTGTTCACGCTGTTTCCAGCGGTATCAGTCACCGACTTGGAATCATGCAGAAGTCGCTGAGCAAATGAGCAACCTTGATCCCCATTGACGTGGTGGGGTGAGCGCAACCGGTTGAGTTTTACGCCTGGGCAGATGCTTAGCATACCTGATGATTTTCAGGACTTTCCTTACCCACAGTATCTACAATCTCCAATTATTCCCAGCTTCGGTCCGATGGCAGGCGAATGGTGACTAGCGGAGTTAAAGGATAACGATGGGCGGAAGCTATAGGCGATTGCCGTGATTGTTAATTCTGTAGTCGGTGACGCTGGCTTACTAGAGTCTCCAGACTCGCCAGCAGTGCTCTCTACCTACAGATCTAGATATTTTGCATGCGGTGTGCCCAAGAGTTTCAATCTGACCTCGGAGTAATTCCCTATCGATAGTTCAACCGCGGCAGGATTGATTTTCTTCAAAGGCATTTCGAGATTGCTCACGTTGGTAACACCGAGGAAATCGAATATTCCTTTTGCAGTGCCGGGCGGATCATTTACAAAATCTTCGTAACGAACCTCCGCGTACGGCAGCATCGAGAACTTCTCACTGTTCAATCGAATCTCCTTCGTGACGGTAATGATGCGATGAATGAGCCTATTGACGTCTAAATCAATTTTTACATTCTCAACCGTCTCATTAGGTTTTAAGTGGGCGACGCCCCGCGCTTTCGCAGTTTCCCCTGACACTATTTTCTTCAGAATGTTTTCGCGAATCAGATGAATAATTGAAACGTTATGTTTGATCAACCAATTTTTAATGTTTCGGCTATTTTGACCGTACATCAGCTTGAAACCACAGCTCTCAAACACTTGGTCAGTGGAGAAGAACTGATCAAGGTAGGCCGTAACATTTTGTTGGTTATAAATGTAGTGGCTCAACCGTCTTTTGGTGCTACTTTTTCGAAATGCTGCATAAGCATTCGTTCCGCCATGTTCCGGCAAGAACATTTCGCCGCATGCAAAAACATTAGGATGGCCGTTGAGGTATTTCCACAACAGTGTCGAGCCACTGCGCTGGGTAGTGAGTATGATGAATCTCTTCATTGACTAGTCCGGCTAAATGAATTCGTTGGGGTTTGTTTTGCTCTTTCCGGACGTTTTAACCACGCCCGAACTTGCCAGTCCAATTCCAGTTTATCGGCATTGGCCATGTTTATCCAATCGACTTTCCAAGGATTGTTGGGGTTTTCGTAGTCTCGAAAAGTAACATGATGACATTCGACAGAGTGTTAACTACGCCGCGCTAACGCAATCTTCAAGACAACCTCAGTCGTATCAATGTGCTCGCACTGCGAAAGGTGGGTTGACGCATCTCGAATGCGTTGCAAATGAATATCGCCCTAGATACGCTGGAAAAAGGGTCTTTTTATTGTGGCATTAACGAGCGTACCGACATCCTTCTGCTGGCATAGTCGAACTCTGTGCAAGCGAGCCGCCCTCTGAGTAAAGATCGACGATCTGACATATTTTGATACAATATGCAGAGACAGGACATGGGCCGTGATTGGCTAGTTTCCGTGGATGCGCTTGACAGGCCTCAAGAATACTCATCAACAACATAAGAAGACAATCAATGCAATGGTGGAACCTTTTTCAGCGTAACTACAAATACCATTTCATTCATATTCCGAAAAATGGAGGTAACACTGTTCGATTTGCCCTGAAAAAGATGAAAGATGTTTCCGTGACCCGTCCATACCACTATCGCTATATTGATATAGCGGATGAAGTTGGGCGGGACCTGCAGTTCTTTTGTATAACAAGAAATCCGTGGAGTCGAACTGCATCACGGTATGAATTTGCTAAGCAAAATTTCCAGAAGTGGGATGAAAATGACCCGAGACGCGTTTATATGTCCAAGGCAACTTTTGAAGACTTCGTTCGTGACCAGAAAGTATTTCCGATTCCGAAACATCCTGATCAACCATGGATGGGTCCGATGAACTCCTGGTTTAATCAACTGGAATGGATTCGCAATGAAGGAGGGGAAGTGGTTTGCGACTGCCTTAGGCTTGAATTCCTTACCACGGATCTTGAGGATTACTTTAATCGAAAATTCGACCTTCCACGCAAGAATGTGACCAAGAATAGTTACGACTACAGAGCAATGTATACGGATGAATTAGCCGAGATCATCGCTACAGCCTTCAAGGACGATATCGAATATTTCGGTTTTGATTTTGACAATCCAGCGACTCGGAACATTGCTGCACTAAAGTAGCTCGACGAACATGACATA
>JABIUH010000232.1 GCA_018701055.1 Woeseia sp.
CGTTATCGGTATGAGCCAATTGAAAGGCATTGGAAGGCATTGGAAGGCTATGTTCGCCACGCAGCTCCTCACGAATGGCATTTATTGATCCAACAAATATCCAGACTGCAATGATTCCGGCACCGATTCTCCACGCAAAATTTTGTCCATCGAAAGCGGCCAACAAGATCATCACGAGAATCGCCAAAAGCAATGTGCCGACTGACCCAATGAGCAAGTGCAAAATGCCGCTCTTCTCGTGCAATGTCAGCGTGCGCTCTGCTCTGCGACCGAGCACGAACACAACACCAATAAAACCGATGAGTGCACCGGCAACCTCTGCAATTGTCTGGACGATTTCGATGAACATTAAAAAACGCCTAACGTATTAGCTCGCCAGCCCCTACAGCCAGCCTACCTCCTGCGAAGCGCGAACTATAACATCGCCCGGGCGTGACGGCAGATCCGAAAGGAAGTAGGCAAACATGATTGGAGCGTCAAGCATCGCACCAAAGCAGAGAACTTTACGAGAGTTTGGTTGCTGCCCTTTCAGTCGCCTCATAACGGCTTAGGTCATTGACAGCAACAAAAAAAAAGACCGCCGCGTTTCTCATTTCACTTCCACGATTGAAACTGAAACGATTCGAAACCCTCTTCTGGAAAAACAGCTTCAAGTGAATTAAGAAGTGCTTTTGAGGCATCAAAATCAAACTTGGCGCCAAAAGAGCCTCCGAGGTCCGGGCGCGGCGTCTCTATCCAATACTCATCTTCATCCGACAGATAGGCCACCTGGAGCACAGTTCCTCCGCTATCGATTACGCCTAAAAATTCGCCGTCTTCCTTTAAGGTTGGCAAAAGCCTCTCAAAAAACTCGTCACCCTCGATTTCTATCGGGCTATCTGAATCTACCGGCTCACCCGCCTGCGAACTATTGTAAAACCCGAGATACTTCAAAGTGGTCCCTTACGACTTAGCTTATTGGCGGCCGTATCCGACGCCCTTCACAAGAAGTACAAAATATACCACTGCGTGACGCGGAAATAATGACTTTGAGCGAGCAGCCAGATGATTTGTTACTTCTCTTTAGCATCTGACGCACTTGTGCTCTGCAGAACCTTCACTCCAATCAGCACAAAGAGGATGGCGAAGAGCGCATGTGCAAACAACTTACCTAGAAAAAACGCTGTATTATCGCTTCCCTCTCCCTGTGACAACCCCGAAAATATCGTATAAACAGGCACAATCTCCGAGATCCCGACGACCATTAGAATAATTGCTCCAACTCTTTTTGCGATCTTCATGCTTGGGTAGACGCCTTACGGTTACCTCATTGGAGCCTGACATTAGCGCACCTCGTGCGAGGTACAATACAAATCATAACATTGCACGTCATGTGCCAGACTGCGCCGGTGCACCTATTTGTTAGTTGTCATTTCTACGTCTCCAAACCGACGGATTCCGTGACATGTCGGCGACAGACAGAACCCTTACCTCGGATTCCACTATCAAATAGAATACGCCATACGGAAAGCGACGTGTGATTGCTCGCCTAATGCCACGATGAATGTCTGCGTAGAGGTATGGGTTTTCGGCCAATCGTTCGTAAATTGAATCGAGCTCTAGCGCCAATTCTCGACCAAGGCCAGGTCGTTGTTTTTCATACCAGGAAAATGCCCGCCTAGTATCGTGTTCTGCCCGCGGCCGAACACGAATCTTGTAACCCATCAGTCTGCGAGTAACTGCGCTTTGAGGTCCGTCCAGGAAATACCATCTGATGGATCTGCATCATACTCTGCAAGCCTACGGTCAAGTTCTTCCTTTTGACCGGCTGTGAGCTCAAGAGAATCGGGAAATTCGGCGATACTATTCCAAATAGACTCGACGAGTTTCAAGCGCTCATCAACCGGAAGTTTCAGCACTTCTGCAAGATTTACTGACATGTTGCAAATACTACTATATTCAAAGTTACGGACAACGTCCTATTTCTCGGTTTATCAACCACTAACGCTTGAACTCACTGGCGCCAGTAGCTGGCACACCTCGTGCGAGTCACAAATCATAACATTGGCAACGGGTGACAGATTGCCTCCGTCTGGGCGCCGCAGCGATTTGCTAGGCGTCATCATTCGATTGGCTGTTCGCTTTTCTGCGAAAGTACCCATATAACTGTCTCGCACTCACAGCCAAGAAAAACGCCGAATAAATATACGACAGGGTTACCTGAGAAGAAATTGCAGTCTGAATAATCCCAACCAATCCGATAGTTCCAGCGCATACGATCAACAATTTCGTCGGCTGCACGGCCAGCGCAAAGTTTTCCATGCGCTTTCTTTCAATGAAATTTTCTATGACCGCCAATTTTATTGGGCTTTCGCCAGAATCCCATCTCGCTCTAGCAATGCCAATAAAATGTAGAAGCAATAGCGCAACAAAAAACACGAACAACATCGTCGGGATATTATTTGCACTAGCCGGTAACTAGCCTATTTTATTCGGCAGCGAAAATCCGAATTCAAATGATATGACAAATAGAATCAACCAAATCGTAAAGGCAGTCGTTCGGATTGCGCTCATATCGAGATGACGCCTATCGCTTTAGCTCACTGGCACCAGTTACTGGTGCACATCGTGCGGGGCCGAGATCATAACACTGCACGAAGTGTGACAGGAAAGGAGCGTTGAATGCCCGGGTGGCGGGTAGGGATTAAGCCACTTGCGCGTTGAGAGGCAATTCGAATTCAAAACATGTACCAGAGTTCGCTTTACAATCGCAAGACCAAGTCCTGATGATTCGGATAATGCTTCTTCGCCCTGCTCTGAACGATAGAATCGATCGAATATTCTGGGAATGTCTTCTTCTGGAATGCCCGGCCCGGTATCCGTAACGGATAACGCCACTGTTCCCGGGCGCTCAGAGATGCTTAACGTGATCTCTCCACCTTTTGGTGTAAATCGAATTGCATTTCTGACCAAATTTTCAAGCACGCGTTGGATGAGACCAATATCTCCGATCGTTTGTGCGCTATTAGAGCCAAGTGAAATTGAAAGACTAATCTCTTTCTTTTCAGCATCTAACTGAAACTCCTGTGCGATGTCCTGCATCAATTCCGGCACGGAAAATACTTCGAGACTCGGCGTAACACTGGCGGAGTCCAGCTTCGCTAACTCGAACAGATCGCCAATCAAGACACCAAGGCGAACCGTGTGCCGCCGCGCGATGCGTAGATAACGATCTCTATCTTCGTCAGAGAGCGATTCACCCTTAATGATTAACGTCTCTATGTAACCTTGCATAGCCGACAACGGAGTCCGTAAATCATGGGAGATATTCGCTACCAATTCCCGACGTAAGCGATCGTTTTCCGTCAGTTGCTCCAATTGCTGTCGAATTTTCCCGGACATCGCCAGAAATGATTCGGACAACTGATCAATTTCATCGCCGCCGCTGTCTGGCGTTGCGATTGTCGGGATGTGCTCAAATTCGGAATTCGCTGTTTGCGTAACTTCGCGATTGAGACGGTTAAGTCTGCGCGTAAGCATATGAAAGACCAACAGGCCAACGATCACGGTCACTAGAATAATAGCGAGAACTGCAATCAGGCTAATCTTCCCAACGTATGAACTGCCTATGTCTGTGGCAAGTGCTTCGTAGGTTTGCCCACCGAGCACCACGTAAAGAAATCCTTCGAGCGTGTCGCCTGTTCTAATCTCCGCCGCAGAGAAAACCTTCTGCATACCGGGGCTTCGCGGGTCATCACCATGAATTGGCCCATTGTTCGTCCCCGCCATCAGTTCGCGAACAGGTGCCAGGTCGATTTTATCCAGTAGCACTGTTTCTTCGGGCAGTGCGTGACCGATAATATTGCCATCGACATCTAGCAAATAGATTTCTGCGGTCGGGTTGATGACCATTGCGTGCCCTGCGAGATCCCGCAAACTATCGAGGTCGGTGACACCGTCCGAAATCAACTGTCGTTGACCGGTCACGTACATCGCGATTGGTGCGTTGAGCTTCTGCGTCAGTTCTTCATAGTAGAGGCGGCTATTGGTTCTATCGACGAACAGAAATGCCGAGCCCATCAGGACAACGATAACCAGCAGCGCTAGCGATAATTTCGCAAACAGACTATTCATGAAACGGCAACCAGATTGGTTTGTTGGTGCTCGGATGAAAATTTTTATCCCACGCCCCATACCGTCACGATCATTTCGGGCTTCGACGGATTGTCTTCGATTTTTGCGCGAAGACGATTGATATGAGAATTTACAGTGTGTTCGTAGCCTTCATGTCCGTAACCCCAAACGCTATCGAGCAAATCGGCACGGCGAAATACACGGCCAGGGTGCCGCGCAAAATAGTTGAGCAAATCAAATTCCCGCGCCGTCAGGTCAATGTAACGTTGTCCAAGAGTGACCTCACGACGATTGGCATCTATCGTCAGCGCGCCGGCTTGAACTTCCTCGTCGCCGTCGTTTCCGGTGTTGGCCTGTTTTTACAGGCTTTCTATGCGCCGGAATATTGCACGTACGCGTGCAACCAGTTCAAGCACGCTAAAGGGTTTGGTTAGGTAGTCGTCTGCGCCTGTTTCTAGTCCAAGCACTCGATCGAGCTCAGCTGACTTTGACGTCAACATTAGAATGGGTTGATAAGACCGGTCACGACGGACTGCCCTGCAAATTTCAAGACCATCAGGCCCGGGCAGACGCAAATCGAGAACAATTAGCGCCCATTCGTCTGATGTCGCGAGGCGCATGCCCTCGTGTCCATCGCGCGCAACCACCACTTCGTCGCACAAATCACTCAAATGCAATGCGACAAGATCGGCAATGTCCTCCTCATCCTCAACCAGGAGTATGCGGCGCTTAGTCATCTGTTCAGATCCCCGGGTTATATTAGGTCCGCCGTTTTTATGGTGCGTCGAGGAATAGTAGACCGGAAACTTCACGGATTTATCACAGTGGAATCAGCCGCAGGCACATCCTTGTGCCCGTGGCTGTGGTGTCATCTAGAGCGTACGCTCAATCAACACGCGTACGACCGGATTGTCGAATCGATGCTGACCGGTGAGATCCGACGTTACGAGCCCGTCATCTTGGCTAATTACGCCGGAATGCATCGAGACTCGATCGCCCTGATCGTCACGAGCGGCATTAAAGCCTTCACCGCCACCAACTGGTCCCGGAATCTCCGCAGCCAACTCTGTGTCGGCTTCGGTGCCAGCGTCGTATGCAATCGAATCGAAACGCATCGTATCGCCTACAGCCAGCGTATCAACCGCTACGCCGTTGATACCGGTAAACGCATCATTGGTGTTGACGAGCATCGTTGTCGCACTAATACGCAAACCAGGGCGATCGGAGTCCAAAACGTCGAGCGTTATCGATTCGCTGCCACCCGGTCCGATGGGTGCGGCACCGCTATTGGTGACTACAACCGTCGCATCAGCATTGGCCTCCGCAAGAAGCGCACTATTATCGCCTCCTTCGGCCAGTCCCTCCAACCCCTGACTGGCCGGCGAGCCAACCGCGAACACAGCATAGCCATCCTGATGCGCGATGACTCCAACGGGAGACAACGGCTGCGCATTCGTAAGATTCGTGAAGGTGACCGTGTAGGACGCTGCCGGTGGTGGCGGTGGTGGTGCCGGCGGATTGGCGACCGGCGCACTGCTATCGCTGTCGCAAGCCGACACGATCGTCGCTACGGCCAGTAATAATACGAGCCGTAGTTTGTTTCCATTTAGGAATTTCATCGTCGTCCCCTTACTGTACGGTTACAACAACCCGAATCACCGGGTTCAACCACCGGTGCACAGTGTTGTCGAGATCACTGGTACCGCCTGTGGGATCGGAATCTCCCAAGTTGTTGCGATGAATGTGCACATTCGGGTTAACGTCTGGTCCTGCAGAACCTGTTCCGCCAGTACCATTTGCACCGCCTGGATCTGCTGGGATACCTGCAGCGCCTGGTGCGCCACCGCCCGTAACGAGCTCATCATTCGCTTCAGTGCCCGCGTCGTAAGCCGGTACGTTGTAAATGTACGTGCCTGGATTCGTCGGTATGGTGATTCCGTTGAGTCCCGCAAATGCGTCATTCGTTGGCAAAAGCATCCCAACAACAGAGAGCAGCACATTTGCTGTGCCGTCTGTATCAAGATCGACATTAGTGCTACTGGCTGGCGCCAACAGGCCGCCCGCTGGGTTTTCAGCATTCGTTGCGCCAAGCGCGGTCAGGTCCGTTACCAAACCGGAAATATCGCCGCCTTCAGCCATGGCTTGCAGACTAGCGGAAGCCGGTTGGCCCGTAGAAAACAGACTTGAACCAGCGGGATGTGCCGTAACCAAGAGTGGAGTAAAATAGATACCGTTGGTCAAATTGACCACGCGGACATTAAACTGGGCTGCGTGTGCAGATACCCCAGAGAGGAGAATTGCTGCAGCTACTGCAGATTTCAAAAACACTTTCATCGCCGAAAACCTCCGTCTTATTAGTAAAATGGCGTACAACGGGAAGTATCGACGCGAGTTATCACGGAGAGGTCACAGGCAGATTCTCTTTCGCTCCCGTGAGGAATTATGGTTCATGTATAATTCCAACAACTGCACGGTACGAAACACATCGCTGGACTGAACGATGGCCAAAAAACTCAAAAACGAAAAAGCGCTGCTAAAAGAAGCTCTGCGGATGGTGATGACGGATGCGGTCAAGCGCGGCGTCGTTGAATTTGAAGCGACCGACCCGCAAAGTTTAAAAATTGAATATGCTTATCGACTATTGATTCACGACAAGAAAATCAGCCCGCTACCGCCCGATCAGCTTACGATTCCGAAGATGAAGCACCGTTTGGCAATGTGGGTCACGCATGAATTACCCGCCGGCCATGCGCTGCTAAATTAGCCGAAGACCTTCGACAGCAATCTATTGTTCAAGCAACGGCTCGTAGCGCTCGTCAGTCAGCGCTCTTAGAAAGGCGGCCAACGCGCTGGCGCGCCTAGGCGTGATGGGTTGCCCCTGCTGCAACAAATTGAGTTCTATATTCTCAGCAACCTCTGGTTCGCCCCAGGGCTTTGACGTCTCCGGGTTGGTATTCGCCCCAATAGTACTCAACAGAAATTTATCGTAGAACAAAATGGCCGTTTCGAGATCCTGAAACACACCGTTGTGCATGTACGGTGCTGTTACTGCAACATTGCGCAGGCTCGGTACTCGAAATTTACCGGCATGTGAAGAGTCATCCACGCGGGGATTTCCCAGCAGACCAACATCCGGTTCGCTAACCCCATTTCTTGCACGCACCGCATCGTTCACCGGAAGGCCAATATTGTGATAAGTATGATCTGTGAATAATTCGTGCTGAGTATTCTCTCGCTGGTCCAAAAGATGACATCCATGACAGCTAATCAGTTGCGAGAAAAATAACATCCGGCCAAGCTCCTCTTCCGCGGACAACACATACTCGCCACGGATGAAGCGATCGTATTTTGAATCAAATGACGAAAATAGATCTGACCTCTCAAATGTGGCGATACTTTCTCCAATTGCGGTAAGCGCCGAATCCGGATCATCGAGAATTCGACGGCCGAAGAGCGCAGAGAAAGATGCGAGGTAACTAGGATTTTCGCGAATTCTGTCAACCAACGCCGCCGAATTAGGCATCGCCATTTCGACGGGATTCAGGAATGGTTCTTGCGCTTGCTCAGCCTGTGTCGCCGACCTACCATCCAGAAAAAGGCCACCCACATACTCGCCATCTTGATTCACGTGAAAATTGGGTACCTGGTCTGCATAGGCGATACTGGGCGTATTGCGATCACCGAGTGAACGGCTGTCGTCACCTATCGACACAGCGCCTCCAACGATATTGGCGCGATTGTCTGAAAACGCCGCACCCGGTTCATGGCACGACGAACAGGACTGGTTTCGAGTGAGGGAAAGGTTAGTATCGAAAAACAGCGCCTGCCCGAGCTCGGCCATTTCAAAGGTAGATTCTTCAATGCTGGTACAACTGCTGCTTGTGATAAGCAGTGCAACGATGTAAACGTAACGAAGTAACAAGTATTCTTCTTCCTAGTGCTGCAAGATCTTTGCTCGAACCAGCCCCTATAATAATCTAAAGCGTCCGCAAGATATCGAATTCCTACTATGGCAATCAGCACATTTGACTTATTTACGATCGGCATAGGCCCGTCCAGTTCACACACAGTTGGGCCCATGCGCGCGGCCAGAACGTTTGCGACAAAACTACATGAGCGAGACTTACTTGGCACTGTAGAAAGACTCACAGTGCATCTGTACGGGTCACTCGGTGCAACCGGACGAGGTCACGGCAGCGACAAGGCTATTGTTCTCGGCCTTGAAGGCGCCACGCCTGAAACTGTCGATGTCGACGGTATTCAACAGCGCATGGAGTCTTTGCGCGAATCGGCACGGCTCCATATTCTCAGCACACATGAAATCAACTTTGATTTGCGTGAGAACCTGGTTTTTGAAAAGCGCGAGTCGCTACCAGGCCATCCGAACGGCATGCGCTTCAACGCGTACGACAAAAGCGGCAGCGAGATTTTTTCTCGCGTCTACTACTCGGTTGGTGGAGGGTTTGTCGTCAACGAAGACAAGACCGACGATCCGGTCATCGTGGAATCAGCAATTGATTTGCCTTATGCCTTTGACAGCGGGGAGGAGTTACTGGCGCTTTGCCATAAACATCAGCTGTCGATCAGCGACCTGATGTTGCAGAACGAATTGGCCTGGCGCAGCGAAGAAGACATACGGACACAACTATTAACTATCTGGCATGCCATGCAGGCTTGCGTAGACAAAGGCTGCAAGACCACCGGTGTTATGCCGGGCCTGAAAGTGAAACGTAGAGCAGCTGCATTATATGAACAACTCGCCAGCCACCCGGAAGCGGCATTGCGTGATCCACTCACAATCATGGACTGGGTCAATTTATACGCGTTAGCCGTCAACGAGGAAAACGCCGTCGGCGGACGAGTTGTTACCGCACCCACGAATGGCGCTGCCGGAATCATACCTGCCGTATTACATTATTATGTGCGCTTTTGCGGCGGATCGAATGACGATGGCGTTGTGCGCTTTTTGCTCACGGCCGGTGCGGTAGGCTTATTGTTCAAACGCAATGCGTCAATTAGTGGCGCCGAAGTTGGGTGTCAGGGAGAGGTCGGCTCAGCTTGTTCGATGGCAGCAGCCGGGTTAACCGACGCAATTGGCGGCAGCCCGGGTCAGGTCGAAAACGCGGCCGAGATCGCTATGGAACACAATCTAGGTCTAACCTGCGACCCGATTGGAGGGTTGGTGCAGATTCCTTGCATCGAACGCAATGCGATGGCGTCGGTAAAGGCGATCAACGCATCCCGGCTCGCCATGCGGGGCGACGGCGAACACTTTGTATCGCTTGATAAGGTTATCCAAACAATGCGTGAGACCGGACGTGACATGCAGGATAAATATAAAGAGACCTCTCGTGGCGGTCTGGCCACGAACGTTATCGAAGTACCGGTAAACTTTATCGAGTGCTAGCGTGAGTCCGACGACTACGGTGCATCACGCATAACAATAAGATCGATCGCGTGATACGCGGATAAGATAGCGCCCTCCTGCCAGCCCTGCAGAATACTCAGGTGTTCACCTGCAAAGCATATATTCTCATCGGCAGTTAACAACGTGGATGGTGTAGACGTTCCCCATGCGCCCAGTTGATAGGGAACTTTCGACCACGCAACGCTGATGCCGTTGTTCGTTTCACTCGACATCTGGCCGTGAACAGCACCACCTTGCGTAAGCGACGAATTGATCCGTGCCTGAGGCGATTGATTGGCAAAGTTGACGCCTGCACCACCACCAAAAATATACGCTCCGACAACAATACCGTTGCCCTGCCCAAACCCACTATTTGGGTACCAAATTTGCGTAATGTCCTGCGCTGTCCAAGAAATTCCGCCGTAGATGTTGTGGTCTTGCTCCCAGAATCGTCGCGACTGAAACGCAATCTTGCCCGCAGGGGCATAGTTGAAGCTACTGATCTCCGATTGATGTGCAGACGAAAAATCATTTGGGATATTTCGCAAGACGGTTGCCGGAATCGTGCAAACGCAATAATCGGCATCAAGTGTTTGCGGACTGCCGAAGCGATCCTGATAGATCACGCGCGTGCCGTCCGTGATTTTTCGAATTTCTAATACTTCTGCCTCGGTAACCAGATCGGCAGCGACCCGAGCCGCAAAAGCGATGGCAATTTGATCCATACCGCCGACCGGTTGCAGCATGGTCGGCTGCTGGTTGAGGCCTTCGCCAAATGCTAGTCGTTGCGAAAAAAATGTTTCCGAGATTAAATCTTGCAGCGCTAACGGTGACAACAATGAACCACGCTGACGGCTGCCAACATTTTCCAACCCAGGAAAACCGGCGCGCGACGTACCCCCGTAGTTAGACGCGGAATCAAGGGCGCCAAACTGCGTCAACATGGCGACAATTCGAATTTTGTCAGTCGCACTCAGCTCCTGATCCAGTGCGCTCTGATTGACTGCAAGCGCAAGCAACCTTGCAATGTTGCCGCGTGAATCGGCATGCAATCTGCGAGCGACAACGGGTTGCCCGCCGAATGCCGTACCGGAGTGCAGCAGAGCCGCACGGTTGTCATTAACAAAGGTCTCCAATACCACCCCGAATTC
Organism: Woeseia sp.; assembly: GCA_018701055.1. Taxonomy (GTDB): domain Bacteria; phylum Pseudomonadota; class Gammaproteobacteria; order Steroidobacterales; family Woeseiaceae; genus SZUA-117. The sequence continues at coordinate 10,672 of JABIUH010000232.1, forward strand.
TCGGCAGTAGGCCAATAGAAATTCGTGATGATGCGGAATACGTGCTGGACCGGGATTGAAATAGAGATCATTGCTGATACCGAACTGACAGGTTTGCGTAGAGTCGGTTTCTGTCGCTACGTCGCCCGAGCGAATGGTCCGATTTCGACCGCCAGCGCGTGCTGTCGCCTCAAGAATCGTGCAGCTATAGCCGAGTCGCGTCATTTCGAGCGCAGTTGTCATACCTGCAACGCCGCCGCCAAGAATGGTAACGGAGCGACCACTACCGACACTTGCGGGCCAGTCTCCTGGCCGTGGCGAGATTAACGCTGAGGGGGGTGGCGGGGGCGCAGGTGGATTGGCCACAACACCCGGCGCTGCCGATGACGATCCGCAACTTGTCGTTGCTGCGCCCAGACCCATCGCTATCATTGTTTTGAGCATTGCCGAACTTCCGGCGGCGCGTCCAATTGCTGTCAGAAAGTCACGTCTCGCAAGGGGATTCTTGTTTACTGCCATAGCAATGCTCTTCGGCAAGCCAATACGACCACTTACTCGCGACTATCGACGTTTATTGAGAACTAAATTGGACCCGCGATGAAGGCGTTAATTCCACGAACTCAACCCTTTAGCACACGATTCGAGCCTGCGCTCCGCTGTCCAGCTATATACGGAGTCGATAGCCCGTCTTGAAGATCCACCACACGACGCCAATGCAGAGAAACAGAAATCCGCCGGTCATCACCAAACTTAAACCGAGGGAAACATCGGCATTTCCATAAAAGCTCCACCGGAAACCACTGATGAGATAAACCACTGGGTTAAACAACGTAATGGTCTGCCACACGGGCGGCAACATGCTGATCGAATAAAAACTACCGCCCAGAAACGTTAACGGTGTAATGATCAAGGTCGGCACGATTGCGAGCTTCTCCCAATTGTCGGCCCAAACACCCAGAATGAATCCGAATAAGCTGAATGTGATTGCAGTCAGTATCAAAAATAGCAACATCCAACCTGGATGCATTATCTCGACGTCTACGAAAAGATTTGCCGTCGCGAGAATAATCCCGCCCAAAACAATTGACTTCGTTGCAGCAGCGCCGACGTAACCGATGACGATTTCAACAACGGAAACCGGCGCCGACAGTAATTCGTAAATTGTGCCTGAAAAGCGTGGAAAATAGATTCCAAATGATGCATTCGAAATACTCTCGGTAAGTATAGACAGCATCAGTAAACCCGGCACAATAAACGAACCGTAGCTAACGCCGTCAATTTCCGTAATCCGGGAACCGATCGCAGCACCGAAGACAACGAAATAAAGCGACGTAGACATCACTGGAGATACGATACTTTGAAATAGTGTACGTCGGGTCCGGGCCATCTCGAATTTGTAGATCGACTTGATGCCGTGCCAATTCATTTGATTCTCTTCACCAGACCAACAAAAATTTCTTCCAGGGAACTCTGCGTAGTTTTGACATCACGAAAATAAATACGCGCTTCCCGAAGATCGCTTAGAAGTGTCGTAATACCCGTGTTCTCGGCCTGCGTGTCGTAGTTATAAATTATTTCGTTCCCGCCGGCGCGAATCTCTAGGTCGTATGAAGCGAGTGCTGTGGGTACGGCATCCAATGGTTCGTCCAATTCCAGAATAAGCTGTTTCTTGCCCAGCTCGCGCATCAGGCTCTTTTTATCCTGAACAAGAATAATCTCACCATGATTGATGACGCCAATTCGGTCGGCCATTTGCTCGGCTTCTTCGATGTAGTGCGTCGTAAGAATGACGGTAACGCCGGAGTCGCTTAATCCACGAACGATGTCCCACATATCCTGCCGAAGTTCAACGTCAACTCCCGCCGTCGGTTCATCCAGAAAAAGAATCTGCGGCTCGTGCGCTAAAGCCTTGGCAATGAGGACGCGCCGCTTCATACCTCCTGAGAGCGACATAATTACACTGTCCTTTTTGTCCCATAACGACAGAGATTTAAGCGTTTTCTCCAAGTGACCCGGATTCGGTGCTTTGCCAAACAACCCACGACTAAAGGCGATGGTGTCCCAAACCGACTCGAAGGTTTCCGTTGTCAGTTCCTGGGGCACGAGACCAATGAGTGATCGCGTCTGGCGAAATTCGCTAACCGTATCGAACCCAGCGACTGTAACTCGGCCAACAGTCGAATTGACGATGCCACAAATGATATTAATCAGCGTTGTCTTACCAGCACCGTTGGGCCCTAGTAACGCGAAAATTTCGCCCGCATTTATATCGAGGTTAACGTTACTTAGGGCCTCAAAACCATCGTCGTACGTTTTCCCCAATCCGGATACACTAATGATATTCGCAGCACCACTCATTAGTAGGTTTCTAATTCTCCACGCTCGGCTTTCTGCTCGTCAACCATTCGCTCTACGTCAGCGAGCAGTGCTTTTGCATCGTAAACAATGCCATCCTTAATCGTATATTTGACCCCGCCGACACGCTCGGGTAGTCCGGTCTCGTCATTCAAACGAACGGCTCCCGTTCCGTACAGGAATTTCATGTTGGCAAGCGGGTTCTCGTCGAGAATGATGATATCGGCCAATAAACCAGGTCGAATGACACCGAACTCAATATCCTGTCCTTTTGGATCGTGTAAGGCTTGCGCCCCGTACATCGTTGCCGAGCGAACAACTTCGAGCGGGTGGAAACCGGCCTCCTGAAGCATTTCCATTTCCAATATCGTGCCAAAACCATACAACTGATAGATAAACCCAGAGTCAGAGCCGACCGTTACACGACCACCAAGATTTTTGTAGTCGTTAACGAACTGCATCCACACGCGATAAAAATTTTTCCACTCGACTTCGTCAGCGGTAGTCCAGTCGAACCAGTACGCACCGTGACTCTCGCGATTCGGCGCATAAAAATCCCACTGTGTGGGCAGCGTGTATTTGTCATGCCAATCCGCGTTACGCATGCGTTCAACATCTCGGCCAGCCGAATAAATACTAAAAGTTGGATCAAGCGTAAAATCGAGCTCCAGGAATTCGTCTAACAATGCATTCCATTTATCGGAACCGCGACCTGCGATCATGCTCCATTGTCGGGCGACCTGGCCGAAACGATGCTGTTCATTGTTGTAATTCATGTCGACGGGCCACAGCTGCACATCAGTGTTCTCGTACATCGCTTCGAACAGTCCGTAGTAGTGCGTGAGTGTGCCAAGTCCCAATCGAGCAGAATCCTGGGCATTCATTTGCGCAACGCCCAATTGCCCAAGATGCGCCGTTGATCCGAGTCCGTGCTTCTCTGCCTCGTCCAACAAGGCTTCCATTATTGCGGGACGATGCGAATTCAGCTTAAGCCCATCCGCGCCTTCCTCTGCAATGTAGCGCACCCATTGTCGTGCCTCTTCCGGAGTCAGAATATCGGTATCCGCATAACGCTCACCCGAGCCCAAAGTGTGATACGAAAAAATTCGCGGCGCCACGATTTCATTCTTGGCACTACGTGCTTTTTCCGCCAACGAAAATTCCATATCGCCGCTGGGCACACCACGCACCGTGGTGATGCCATGCCCCATCCACAACTTGTAGGTGTATTCGGCCTCAGGCGCTTTCGTATCGCCACCCGTATGCGTATGCATGTCGATAATGCCAGGCATTACATATGAG
>JABIUH010000473.1 GCA_018701055.1 Woeseia sp.
CCTGTTCAAGTTCTCGTTCGTTCATTTGACCATGCCCGATGCGAATGTCTGCTTCAGGGACTAGTTTTTTCAAGCGTTGCTCAATATTGACAATATCCGCGACACGGTTGTGAATGAAGTAGACCTGGCCGCCACGTTTTATTTCTCGCAAACAGGCTTCGCGGACAACGACGTCGCTCCACTCGCTGACAAATGTTCGCACCGACAGACGATCAGCCGGAGGCGTTGTGATCAATGACATTTCTCTTAAGCCGCCGAGCGACATGTTAAGCGTGCGTGGAATCGGAGTCGCAGTCAGTGTCAATACGTCGATTTCGCTGCGCAGCGATTTGATGGCTTCTTTGTGTCGCACGCCGAAACGATGTTCCTCGTCGACGATGACCAGGCCGACGTTTTTAAAGTCTTTTGTGTGTTGCAGTAAGCGATGAGTGCCAATGACGACATCAACTGATCCCGATCTCAGTCCGGCAACGACATCGGCCGCTTGCTTGGCAGATCGAAATCTTGACAGAACTTCAATTCGAACCGGCCATTCTGCGAAGCGATCGGCAAATGACTGCCCATGTTGTTGCGCCAATAGCGTGGTGGGAACCAGTATGGCAACCTGTTTGCCGCCGAGAACGGCCGCGAACGTCGCCCGCAATGCGACTTCTGTCTTACCGAAACCAACGTCACCACAAACGACGCGATCCATCGGCTGGCTTGATTCCATATCGGCCAACACTTCGTTAATGGTGCGTTCCTGGTCTTCGGTTGGTTCAAACGGAAAGCCACTTTCGAATGCCCGGTATTCAGCTTCCGGCCAGCGAAATCTGTGCCCCTGTCGCGCTGCTCGTCGTGCGTAGACGTCCAGTAATTCCGCAGCAACATCTCTGATGCGCGCGATCGCCCGTTTCTTCGCCTTTGCCCACTGATCGCTGCCGAGCCGGTGAATCGGGGCATTTTCAGGTGAGGCGCCGGTATAACGGGAAATTAAATCGAGTGCGTTGACCGGGACATAAAGTTTGTCGCCGTCTGCGTATTGAAGATGCAGGAACTCAGCCTCGATTCCGCCGGTTGTTAACGTGATGAGTCCAATATAACGACCGATGCCGTATTCGGCATGCACGACAGGCGATCCTTCCTCAAGATCGTTGAGTTGCCGAATAATTGTTTCCGGGTCGCGTTCTTTACGTATACGTCTGTTTCTTTGGCGAGGCTTTTCGCCAAATAGTTGTTGCTCGCTGACAATGGCAAGACCGTGTTCTGGAAGCATAACGCCAGCATCGATTGGTGCGATTGCGACGGCGGTCTTACGTGTGCCGGATACAAATTCGGCCCAATCGTCGATTCGTGCGGTCTCGATATTTCGTCCAGCGAGCAACTCAATGACACTCTCTCTACGGCCTGCAGATTCTGCAGTAAATAGAATGCGGCCGTCGAAAGTGTCGTGAAACTGCATCAATGACTGCGCTGCATCTTCGTACCGAGCTTCGAGTCTCACTGCTGGTGGTAGGCGCGTCGCCAGGTTAATAGTGTTTTTGCCTTTGGCTAGTGTCTGACCGCTGTAGTCGATGCTGGAAAAATGCGCCAAACCAGAGGCAACACTTTCTGGAGTCAAAAAGCTTTCGGTAGGACTGAGAATCGGACGCTCCGGGTCGAGGCTACACAACTCATGTCGCTCGCCGATTTCGTTCCAGGCCTGATCGAGTGAGGACCGCAAATCGTTGGGCGCGAGAATAACCGCGTTTTGAGGCAGATAGTCTACGAACGTTGCCGTTTTTTCGAAAAATAATGGCAGGTAGTATTCAATGCCGCCATGCGCAATCCCTTCCGATATATCTCGATAAACTCGTGATTTTGACGGTTGCCCTTCGAAGCGTTCGCGGTACTGTTGTCGGAAGTAACGGATGTCGTCGTCATCCAGCGGTACTTCTCGTGCCGGAAGGATTTCGAGCGATGAAATTTTGTCGCCCGACAGCTGAGTGTCACTATTGAAATATCGCAGGCTTTCCAGTTCGTCATCAAAAAAATCAATTCGAATCGGCTGATCTGAACCCATTGGAAAGATATCCAGCAACGATCCTCTAACCGCGAATTCTCCGTGTGCATCGACTTGCGGTACGCGGCTATATCCGCAGGCACTAAGTGAGTCGATAAATGCCTGACGTTGCAGTGTTTGGCCGGCGTCAAGTTTGAGCGTATGTGCCGCGACATAATCAACCGGCGGCAATCGTTGCAATAGTGACGGAGCAGAAATGATAACGATGCCACTTGATAAGCCGTGCAGCGATGCGAGCGTTTTTAGTCTTTTTGAAACAATGTCCTGGTGCGGCGAAAAGCTGTCATAGGGCAGCGTTTCCCACTCGACGAAATGCTGTACCGCCAATTTCGGTCCACCGAACCATCGAATTTCTGCCTCTAGCTGGTCGGCGTGACGTGGATCATTAGCAATGACAACTATCGGCGCGTCTGCCGCACTTTCGAGTTCGACTGTGGCTAACGATGCGCTCGCACCAATCAGGCGACCAATCGCGGCTTTTGATGACGCAGGATTCAGCAGTCGCTTAAGGTGGGCTGAACTAAAGAGTTGATGCTGCAACACGGTTTATTCGGTGGCTGGGGAGGGTAATAATTGGGGCCGGAATTATGGCACAGACGGAGGATCCTTACTTACAAGGAAAATACGCAACGAAAAACGCGCAGGCCAGGCTGCGCGTCTAAGAATTCTTTTTGGAGCGGCTACTTAGCGTTTCGAAACAGAGTGAATTACCTTGTCGAATTCGAAAAACACGATGAATCCTGAATATTCCCAACGCGTAATAGGTGGGTCGCCAACTGCTTGGCGAGACGATTGCGGGGCACCGAAGCTTGATTCGACGGACGCTTGCGACATGCCGCGAGTGGGTTTTCCAGAGGCGTCAAAAGAGGCCGACTGGTTGCCGCCGCTCATATCGAGGTTTTGGGCACCCGCAGCCATCGCGAATCCCAGTGATAGGGTGAGAATAAATTTTGCAGCGAACTTTGCCATTGGGCTTCTCCAGCTTGTTTTCCTGGTGACTATAACATTGCGCTCAGGGTCAAAAACACTTGATTAGAGAGGATTTTTACACTGTCGTGGTCGATATCACGCTGACTGGCGTCGCACAATTGTGCGACGCCAGTCATTGGTCATACGGTATCTCTGCAAGCAGCTCGCCGAATGTGATGTGGATCACGATTTCAGCGAATCGAGACGTCTGACCTCGACAGAGGGCAGGCACATTTATGTGTTTTAATGCGGCCATGATCAATGCTGTCGAGCTGTTTATCGGGTTGCGCTATTTGCGTGCAAAAAGACGGACCCGGTTCGTTTCTTTCATTACCTTGATTTCACTACTAGGAGTCGCCCTGGGTGTTGCTGCACTCATTGTGATTTTGTCTGTAATGAATGGATTCGAGGGTGAGTTACGTGATCGGCTGCTGAGTATGACTGCGCACGGTTATGTAAGTGAAATTGACGGCACTGTTGGTGAGTGGCGGGAGATCCGAGACCAGGTGGAGGCGGAAGCTGGCGTCGTGGCCGCCGCGCCCCTGATTGAAATGGAAGGCATGGTTCGTACCGGTCGCTCACTCAATGCCGTTATGGTGCATGGGGTGGATCCGGTCGCGGAAAAAGCCGTATCCGGTAAACGCGTCAATTTTGTTGCCGGAAACCTCGACGAACTCGCGCCAGACAGTCGTAACATTATTCTGGGCCAATATCTGGCGCTCGAGTTGGGCGTCAAAATCGACGACGGCGTGACGCTCCTAATACCTCGTCCTGACGGAAACGGGTCGTTGGAACCGAAGTTAGAGCGATTCATTGTGCGGGGTGTATTTCAGGCAGGCGTCCAGGACCACGACGCATCATTGGCACTGGTGCACGTTGCCGACGCTGCGCGATTAATGTCGCTAGGTGATCGTGTTAGTCAGATTCGCTTTCTCACAGACGACGTTATGGCAGCCCCCGCTGTATCGGCATCATTGCAAGAACACTTGGGCAGTAATTTTTCGACTAGCGATTGGACAATCGAGAACGAAAGTTATTTCCGTGCGATCCGATTGGAAAAAATGATGATGTCATTGCTGTTGTCACTGATTATCGGTGTGGCGGCATTTAATATCGTCGCCAGTCTTGTCATGGTCGTCACCGATAAAACAAATGACATTGCCATTCTGCGCACATTGGGTATGGGTCCGGCGAATGTCGTCCGGATCTTTTTTATTCAGGGTGCGGTCATCGGTTGGCTGGGAGTATTTGTTGGTGTGGTGCTCGGTGTCCTCTTGGCGACTTTTGTACCCACCATCGTGCCTCTGCTGGAAAGCGCCTTCGGATTTCAGGTAATGCCTGGGGACGTGTATTACGTGTCGGCCATTCCGTCGATCCTCGAGGCTGAAGATGTTGGCGTGATCGCGCTAGCCGCATTTGTTCTGACGTCTCTTGCAACGCTTTATCCTGCTCGACGGGCGGCGAACGTTGACCCTGCAATAGCGCTTCGTTATGAGTAAGCAATGAGCGGTCGATACGAATTTTGGATTGGCCGACGCTACGTGCGTGCGGGCAGTAAGAACGGATTTATTTCTCTGATTTCCGCAATTTCTATGCTTGGCATAGCAATCGCGGTTGCCGTACTGATTGTTGTTCTCTCGGTCGTCAATGGTTTTGAACGCGAACTTAAAGATCGCTTATTGGCAATGACTGGGCACGCGAGTATTCAGAACCCGCAAGTCGGTCTTGATGACTGGTCGGTATGGGCGGAAGTTGCGGAAGGACAAGATGATGTAACAGCGGCGGCGCCATTTGTCGATGGTCAGGGGTTGTTGGTATTCGGATATCAGCTGAGCGGGGCGGAATTTCGTGGCATTAAACCGGAGCTGGAGGCGCGTGTTTCGGGAATCCCCGACACAATGCTGGAGGGTGATCTGCAATCGCTCGCGGCTGGAGCGTTCAATATTGTTTTGGGCATTGAGCTGGCCGCTGAATTGAAAGCGGAAGTGGGCGATAAAGTTACGGTTACGCTAGCGGAGGGAATCGTGACACCCGCGGGCGTTTTGCCTCGAACCAAGCGCTTTACTGTGTCCGGCATTTATCGGGTTGGCATGTATGAATTCGATCGTCGTTTGGCGTTTATTAATCTAAGTGATTCCCAACGTTTATTTCGAATGGGCAAGAAAGTGAGCGGTATACGACTTGCCGTTACAGATATTTTCGACGCGCCACAAATCGTGCGTCGAGCGGCGATTGAGGGCGGTGGTGGTGTATTGGTCAGCGACTGGACCAGACGTAACGTAAATTTCTTTCGTTCAATTCAAATTACCAAATCGATATTGTTCGTGATTCTGCTAATGGTGATCGCAGTTGCCGCTTTCAATATAGTTTCGACTTTGGTCATGGTCGTCAAAGACAAGCAGTCCGATATTGCAATTTTGCGTACCGTTGGTGCAACGCCGAGTGATATCTTGAGGATATTCGTGACTCAGGGTACCGTCATCGGTGTTTTAGGAACGATTGCAGGCGCGCTCTTGGGTATTGTGTTGGCGCTAAATTTGGAAGGGATCGTGCAATTTATGGAAGCAGCATTCGGCATTAAGTTTCTCGCGGCTGACGTTTATTTTATAAGCGACTTGCCCGCAGAGCTGCGTTTCATGGACGTATTTCAAATTAGTTCGATCGCATTGGTGCTGGCGCTGTTATCGACTTTGTATCCGGCTCTGCGTGGCGCTCGGACATTACCTGCAGAGGCGCTTCGCTATGACTGAAGAGCAAGTGGCCGTCTTGGAATGCCGCGCGATCGTAAGGCGTTTTCGGGAAGGCGATTCGACGCTGGAGGTGTTGAGTGGAGCGGATCTGGTCGTTCGTCCGGCGGAACGGTTGGCGATCATCGGTTCGTCCGGTTCAGGAAAAACGACCTTGCTACAAATTATGGGCGGGCTGGATGAGCCAACATCGGGTGCGATAGAAATTAACGGTCAATCGATACGCAATCTGACTGAGGCGGCAAAAAGTGCGCTGCGTAACCAGTACATAGGGTTTATTTATCAATTTCATCACCTGTTGCCGGAATTTACTGCGCAGGAAAACGTCGCAATGCCGCTCCTGATCCGACGCGACAATCGGGCGATTGCAATGCAACAGTCGGCGGCCCTGTTAGAACGCGTTGGGCTGGGCGAGCGTCTCGAGCATAAGCCTGGTGAGTTATCCGGTGGCGAGCGCCAACGTGCTGCGGTGGCGCGCGCTTTAATTACACGACCGAAATTAGTATTAGCGGATGAACCGACAGGTAATCTCGATGCGGGCAACGGCGGCCACGTGTTGCAACTTATGTTGGAGCTCAACCAGGAATTGCAGACCAGTCTCGTCGTTGTAACTCATGATCATTCCATCGCCGCGCAAATGGATCGCATTTTGGTGTTGGAAGAGGGAAAGCTGCGCGTCGCTGACTAGAGCTCGCGTGCTTTGCGTCGGGCTCGCCGTTTCTTTAGGTAATCCCAGATTGAGGCTCGCCATATCAGATCCAAGGTCACGAATCCGACCAGCGCAAGAATGGCGCCTAGCAAGCTGCTACCCAGCATCAGTGGCTGCCAGATGTAGGCGAAACCGTCGAATAACCACGCAAGCGACAATTCGAATTCAACCTCTCTAGGCGGCAATCTCAACAGCTGTCGGCCCAACTCATAAGCGGCAAGGAACATCGGAGCAAAGGTCACTGGATTGTTTATCAGCGTCGTGAGCGCAGCCACCGGAAGATTGACGCGCAAGGGTATAGCCAGCAATGCACCGATGATGATGTGGCCAGGGAAGGGTAAGTAGGCGGCGAACAAGCCTAACGCGAAGGCGGGGACGACCGTTCGTCGGCGGATAGCCCAGAGATTAGGGTCGCTCAATAGATGATCAAACGGTGCGAGCCACCAACGACCCTTTAAACTGTCGCGTTTCACCGCAAACTTTCGAAAAAATCGTCTTGGCATTAGTTGGCGACTTTGTTTTTATTCATGTCTTAGATTGATGGAATGGGTTGGTCGTTAGCCTGATTATTCTTATCGACATCATATCGATAAACCGCAAGGAAGCGGAACATGCTCTTGCTGTGTACTTGTACGCTTATTGGCGCGTTCTCGCTGACGTTCCTTCGACAGTTACCCACAGATGTCGTTCTGTTTGTTGTCTTGACTAGCGGCTTGGTATTCGCGCTACGGCCCTTCAGTAGACCGGTCGGATTTTTGTTGCTTGGGTTCGCTTTGATGGGTTATGCCGCAAGCGCTCAACTCGCGGATAAACTTGATCCTGAATGGCTTGGGCGAAAAATCACAATTTCTGCACGAATAGACAATTTCCCCGTTCAAGACAACGGAAATTTAAGCTTCCTCGTTCGTCCAGTGGATCGACCGGAACTGCCGAGAATCATTCGTCTGAGCTGGTACGAAGTTGAGGTTGCGCCCAAGATCGGAGAGGTGTGGCGACTCGCTGTGCGGTTAAAACGGCCACGGGGGTTGTCTAACCCGGGTGGATTTGATTTCGAGGCGTGGCTCTTTCGTGAACGGATCGGCGCCACTGGATACGTGGACAATTTCGCGCGAAGTTATCGAATCAAAGGCGAGTCGCTCAGTTTTTCCGGCGCGTTGCGCGGGCGTTTGGTTGCTCGGATAAGCACTGTTTTGCCTGATGATGACGGAACAGCAGTGCTCATGGCCATTACTGCTGGCGCGCGGCATAAAATTAGCTCGTCACAGTGGGATCTGTATGCGAGAACCGGCACTAGTCATCTGATGGCTATTTCGGGATTGCATATCGGGTTGGCGTCTGGTTTCATTTTCTTGTTGATCTGGGGCGTGCTTGCACTGGGTGCGCGGCGGCGCAATATTCGTGATTGTGCCGTTGCTGTCGCGCTAATTGCGGCTGGCATATACACGTTGCTGTCCGGATTCGCGGTTCCCGCGATGCGCGCGTTTCTGATGGCAGGGGTACTCTGTTTCGCGCTGCTGGTTCGTCGTCGAGTGCCTTTCGCCGTTGTCTTCGCCATTTCTTGCGGTGCAATATTCATTTTGGAACCGCTGGACAGTCTCAGCCCTGGCTTTAGACTCTCTTTTGCAGCAGTCGCCATCATCGCCATCCTGGCAGCGTCCCATATCGAACAACTGCCGTTTCGCGACATTCCCGTGCTGTCGGTCGGATTAACGCGTGTGCTGCAACTGGGGAAACTTCAGATAGCATTGCTGTTCGGACTATTCCCGTTGACCGTTCTCATTTTCGGTCGAGTGGCAATCGCAGCGCCGGCCGTCAATATGGTCATTCTGCCAATATTTAACGTCGTCACCGTGCCGCTTACGCTGCTTGGAGTGCTCCTTGAGGGGCCTTTCGTAGTCCTCGGCGACCAATGTCTCGTATGGGCGCATCAAAGCGTAAACGTCGTTCTACGAGTCCTCACGCTAGTTGATGACGTCCCATACGTGAGTCGGCAAACGAGGCGTCTGGAGGGCGTAGCGATTGCCGTCGCCTGGTTGCCCGCGCTTTTTGTGATTCTGCCAACCGGCTGGCCGGGACGACGAATTGCATGGCTTGGTTTGTTGTTTGTAATTGGCTACAAGCCGGAAGCTCCACCGCCCGGCTGCATCGACATGCATGTCTTAGATGTCGGGCAGGGGCTTGCGGTGCTGCTGCGAACTGATGACCAGTCGCTGTTGTACGATACCGGGCCCGCATACCGAAACGGGAGCAACATGGCAGATCTTGTGGTGTTGCCGTTCTTGTATGGTGAAGGCCTCGATTCGCTGGACACGCTGGTCGTTAGTCATGCTGATCAGGATCATGCTGGTGGGGTCGAATCGATTCTGCGAGCGCTGCCGGTCAAACGCCTGTTGGTGGGTGAACCGCTGGTGATCACCGCTGGATCAAGGTCGGGGCCGGCATTGTCCAGGTTGTCGCAAACTCGCTGCGTCGCTGGAATTTCGTGGCGCGACAATACGGCGTCCTATTCCATATTGCACCCGCGTATTCGTGCGCCATGGACGCGTAATAACGCCTCTTGCGTATTAGAAGCGAGCGTCGGCTCGCACCGAATTCTGCTGACCGGAGACATCGAGTCCCCGGTCGAAAAATTACTTAATTACCGTGGTGTATTCCGTTCGACTGACACAGTAATCGTGCCGCACCACGGCAGTCGTACGTCGTCGACCGAGGCAATGGTAGCCGCGACACATCCCCGGCTGGCCATCGTGACCACCGGATACGGCAATCGCTGGGGATTTCCCAAAGCGGATGTTCTGGCGCGCTGGACGGATTCGGGAGCGACAATCGTCAATACGGCAACGTCCGGGGCCGTTAGTCAACGATTCTGCAGCGGCGAGTCGAATAACGCCATTCGCCGCCATCGCCATCAATTTCGCAAATTTTGGCATGAATATCCCTAGTGGACCACTGGTCATAGGACCAGATAGCGGCATTTTTCGGCTGGTCACTGTATATTCCGATTTTCGCTTAAGTGGACTGTAAATGGTTGACATCGTTAAAGCTGGCGGCTGGCTAATGGCGCCGATAATTCTTTGCGCCATTATCGCGATGGGCATCTGTTTTGAACGTTACTGGATCCTGCAATTAAAGCGCGTCATTCCGGAAGATCTCACGAGCAAGGTGTGGGCCTGGGTCAAACGCGATGCGCTCGATCAAAGCCAAATTCAAACGCTGCACCAGGGTTCCCCGCTGGGCCAGATACTGGCAGCGGGCTTGATTAATCGCGACCGTGACCGCGCCATTATGAAAGACAGTATCGAGGATACTGGAAGGCATGTCGTACACGAGTTGCAGCGTTACCTCGATACCCTCGGAACGATTGCAGCGATAACGCCATTACTGGGTTTGCTTGGAACGGTTATCGGTATGGTAAAGGTGTTTACTGCGATAACGACACACGGTGTTGGTGATCCGACGATTCTCGCCGGTGGTATCGCAGAAGCATTGATTACGACCGGTGCCGGATTGAGCGTTGCGATTCCGGCGCTGATCGGCTATCGCTACTATCGCAATCGAATCGATTCGTTAGTCGTCGAAATGGAAAAAGAGGCGATAAAGCTGGTTGAAGCACTACATCGGCGTCAGGACAAAAAGAACGTAAGCAGTAAGAAAAAGTGAAACTCAGCATGCATGACAAAACCGAGCCGGAAGTGAATATGACTTCGCTCATTGACGTCGTGTTGTTGTTGTTAATCTTTTTTATGGTGTCGACCAGTTTCGTCAAACAGTCACAAATTTCAATCCAGCTTCCAGAGGCGGAAAGTTCGACGCAAGTTGAAGAATCAACTCAGCAGCTGGATATCATGATTACGGAGCAAGGTACGTACCTGGTTAACAATCGTGAATTGGTGAACAACAGACCAGAAACTATTCGCAACGCGTTGCAGAAACTATCTGATGGCAACACGAATTTACCCTTGACCATCAGCGCTGACGCGAACGCTCGCCACCAGCATGTGGTGACCGCAATGGACGTTGCCGGAAAACTCGGTTTCACGCGGATTAGTATTGCGACGATCAGCGATCCTGCGGAACAATGATTCCTAGCCCGGACTATCCATGAATCGCCGCGATGATTGGGCAGAGATTTGTTTACACACGGTATTTTCCGACCGAGCGGGATATCAGGGTGTATTCGCGAGGGAGGAAAATACCGTGTGTAAACAAAGACCAAGCAAGGGCGCGAGTGTATTCATGGATAGTCCGGGCTAATGGTCAGTAACCTTAATCCGCGCGTGCGGGAAGTTTACGCTCGCCTTTGGCGCTATGTGCTGCCGCATAAACTCATCGGATTGATAGCGGTCGTCGCGATGGCGACAACTGCAGTTGTCGAGCTGAGCATGGTCGCGCTCGTCAAACCCCTTATGGACGATACGCTAGTCGCACACAACCTCGATACGGCACGGTGGATTCCATTTGCGTTTGTCGCTGTGTTTGTCTGTAGGGGTGTGGCTGGCGTTGCTACTGAATGGTCTTTAGGTTGGATTGGTCGAAAAGTCATCAGTGATCTGCGCCGAGATGTTTTTCGCAAGTTCCTTACATTGCCATCCAGATTCATTGAGACGCACTCGACCGGCCCCATGCTGTCACGCATGACGTACAACGTCGAAATGGTCGCAGAATCCGTGACGACAGTGGTTACCGTGATGGTGCGTGACCTGCTAACCGTAATCGCTGCAATCGGGCTCATGTTGTATCAGAGTGAACGACTGTTTCTATTCGTCGCCGTATTGCTGCCAATAATTGCGCTCCTAATCCTCCTGCTGGGAAAGGCTTTTCGTCGCTACAGTGGACATATCCAAGACACTGTCGGCGAGGTGGCGCAAGTCACTGACGAGGTTTTAACGGGAAATCGAGTCGTGAAAATATTTGGTGGTTACGACTACGAAATGGAACGCTTGATCGAAGTTGACGACAGCAATCGCAAACAGAATTTGAAACTCATTCGTTCGCGCGCGATGGGTGTTGCAATGACACAAATCATATTTGGCGTTGGTGTTGCCGGCGTGGTTTATGCGGCAGGAATCGAATCACTAAACGGCAATTTGAGTCCGGGTACGTTCATGTCGTTTTTTGGTGCGATGATGCTGATGCTGCAACCCTTGCGGCGAATAACCAATATCAATGCCGTTTTGCAACGTGGAATTGCTGCTGGCGATAGTCTTTTTGGAATCATTGATGAGCCCGATGAGGTCAATAGCGGTACACATAGTCCGGAAAGTATTCGCGGCGATGTCGAATTTCGATACGTTTGTTTCGGCTACAACGATGACGATTCAACCGTTCTGAAAGATGTATCTCTGAATATCGCGGCGGGTAGAACTATTGCGATCGTAGGCCATTCCGGCAGCGGTAAAACGACTTTGGCGAGTTTGTTGCCGCGGTTTTACGATGCTGATGCTGGCGAAATTCTATTGGACGGACGTCCGGTCCAGGACTATGAGCTGTCCAACCTGCGTTCGCACATCAGTTTCGTCAGCCAGGACATTGTATTGTTCAATGACTCAATCGAAAATAACCTGGCTTACGGACAGTTGCGACATTGTAGTCGCTCGCAAATTTTGCAGGCAGCAGAAGCCGCTCACATTATCGATTTCGTCAAAGACATGCCGAACGGATTCGAAACTAATGTTGGCGATCGTGGCGTTCTACTATCGGGTGGGCAGCGACAGCGTATTGCTATTGGTCGAGCGTTACTCAAAAACGCACCTGTTTTGATTCTCGATGAGGCGACCTCGTCGCTGGATACAAAATCAGAACGTCGCATTCAGGAGGCGTTAGAACAGCTGATGGCCGACAGAACGACATTGGTGATCGCGCATCGACTCTCGACGGTCGAGAACGCAGATCAGATTATTGTATTGGATCAAGGTAGCATTATTGAATCAGGAACCCATAAAGAGCTGCTTGAGACTAAAGGGCACTATGAGGCCCTCTATAAAATGCAATTTAGCAATGAGTCGACCCCGGGCTGACTCGCGCCCACAGAATTATGGCAAGCACAGACGAAAGTACGCTAACAAAAATTTGGTATGGCGACTCGCCGTTGGTTTGGTTGTTAGTGCCACTGAGCTGGCTCTATTTAGCGGTAAGCAGTTGTCGCAGTTTTCTCTACCGGCGGCAGATACTGCGCGCAACTTCGGTCGCTGCGCCAGTCGTGGTGGTTGGTAATGTGACGGTTGGTGGAACCGGGAAAACTCCGTTAACCATTTGGCTTGCGAAAAAGTTGAAAGAGCGTGGATTGACGCCCGGTATCGTGAGTCGCGGTTATCGTGGCGAGGTGGGGCCACACCCGGTTGAGGCGCGTCCGGATAGCGATCCAGTTGTCGTAGGTGATGAGGCGATTCTTCTTGCAAGTGAGAGCGAGTGTAGCGTCGTCGTTCATCCTAATCGTGTTGCAGCTGCGTCAAAAGCGATTGAATTGGGCGCAGACGTAATCATTGCGGATGATGGTTTGCAACATTACCAATTGGCGCGGAACTGCGAAATTGCAGTCATTGATGGTCATCGCGGATTTGGCAACGGTCGTTTATTGCCGGCGGGTCCCTTAAGAGAAAAGCCGACTCGATTGGATACGGTGGATAAGGTCATCGTGCAACGACGTACAACGCAATCATCGGATATTTTAATTCGTTCTTCGGATCGTCACCCCTTGCATTTTTCATTGAAGCCCGTAGCGATACGGCGATTAGATCGATCGGAGACTGCAGATATTTCGGATTTTGCAGCAGAGACGGTTCACGGCGTCGCGGGCATTGGCAATCCAGAGCGTTTTTTCAAGCTTCTCGAATCTTTCGGAATGATTGTTAGGCGGCATCCACTCGCTGATCATGCCGTGATTACAGCGAATGACATTCAATTTTATGACGACCTGCCCGTCGTCATGACCAGCAAAGACGCCGTAAAGTGTCGTTTTCCTGAAGCAGCCAAATGCTGGTGTGTGGAGGTCGATGTTGAATTTGAAGGAACAGAAGGCGAGCTGCTGCTGGAATTGGTCGCACAGAAAATTTCAGAGGCAAGGGCCGGCCTATGAGTGAATTCGTCATAGTGATTCCGTCACGCTACGCATCCGAGCGGTTACCCGGCAAGCCTCTGCGCGAGATCGGTGGAAAACCGATGCTGCAGCACGTGCATGAACGGGGAATTGAAAGTGGTGCAGTTGAGGTCGTCATAGCAACCGATGATGATCGCATCGCAGAGATGGCCGAATCATTCGGCGCCAAAGTTTGTATGACTTCAGCTGAACACAAGTCCGGGACCGATCGCCTTGCCGAAGTGGCTTTTGCGAAAGGTTGGGCGGACGAAAAAGTCATTGTCAATCTTCAAGGGGACGAGCCACTAATGCCGGCGCAACTCATCGATCAATGCGCTGCACTGTTGGATGAAGAACGGGCCGACGTTGCCACGCTCGCATCGCCATTGCGATCGAAGAGGGATTTCGACAATCCTAACGTCGTGAAGGTGGTTATTGATGATGATGGCTTCGCGATGTATTTCAGTCGGGCAGCGATTCCGTTCTCGCGCTCAGGCGAAACGGATGATTTGGCTAAAAGCTCCGCGCTACATCATCATGGAATCTATGCTTACCGGAATAATGTGTTGCAGAAAATCGTGGCGGCGGAACAATCCAAACTTGAGATTGCGGAACAGCTGGAGCAACTGCGGGCGTTAAGCCTTGGACTTAAAATAAAAGTCGGCATACCAGACGTCCGTCCGGGCCCGGGAGTCGACACAGAAGACGATTTGCGCGAAGCAGAAAAGCAGCTGGTCAATCACAAGTGAGTTAGCATCGAATCCCAATGTAAATTCATTACATTTTGCATCGGTTGAAGAATCTGTTTTTACTCCGGCGCCTTAAGCCACTTCGGGTCGGCAGCAATCGGTGCATCCAATGCAATTAAGAACGCCTCCAGCTGTTTTCGTTCGCGGCGACTTAGGCCTAGTTTTTCCTCGACCTCATTGTGACCGATCATGGCAAGTGGAGCTCGATTGTATAAGTCGATGACTTCGGCGAGTGTTGCGTGTTGACCCTTGTGAGAGTACGGGGCAGTCCCACCTAAATTTCGTAACGAGGGTGTTCGCGTAGCACCGATCAATTCAATGCCGGTTCGAACGTAGGTCAGTTCGTCACACTGATGCAACGGGTCATTGCTGTACTCGCCTTTACAATTAAAAGGATCGGCCAGCAGTTGTTTCAGTCCGTCAATGCGGCCTCTATCCGGGTGATCACCCGGAAAAGACAAAACACCGGTGTTATGAAATTCATTGTTTGTGAACAGTGGGCCGTTGTGACATTCGGTGCATCGAGCGTCACTAACAAATAGTTGTAGTCCGATAATTTCCTCATCGGATAGCGACGAACTGTCTAACCCTTGCTCGATTTCGGCGACGTAGTTATCGAAGCGTGTCGGTCCCGGTTGCAGCATTCTCTCGTAGGCAGCTATCGCCTTACCTAAATTTGCAAATGCAGTGTTTACGACGCCTCTGTCAGAGTCGATCATTGACTCCCACGCGGTACCCAATTCCTCACTGCCGATCGGTGACGCTCTGTCTGGAAACCGCGTTGTGTCCGTAAAGTTTGGCAATGGGCCGAAAATTGCCTCGTACTCGGTCTTAAGACTCACGTCGGTCGCTAATAGTCGAGCCAGTTCCAACCGATTACTGCCATGCTCTGCCGGATCCTCCAGTGGAGAAAGCGCTTGCGACCACTGACTATCTTTACGTCCATCCCAATATTGCCAAGGGCTGTATGCAGTGCCCACGATGCTTCTGGTATTGCGTTGCGATAATGCGATGCCGCGTCCTTTTGCGAGACCATCCGTAAATCGCTGCTCTGGTTTGTGGCAGGTCGCACAAGACACCGCGCCATTTGCGCTAAGCCTAGTATCAAAAAATAACTTGTGGCCTAAGCTCGCCGCGCGTGGATCATCTGCAACACCGTTAGAAGGATCGGCTGGCAATTCCGGGAGGCGGCGTAATGACAGTGATCGGATTTCAATAAGCTCCGCCTCGGTCCAGGAGTCGGGCGTTCTCGGTCCGAATTCCCACCACGCGATGCCCATCAGGAGTGTCGCTACGAAAGCGATCATTTTGGAAGTAGTGGATTTCACGAAATTGTTAGTGGAATGACGACGATGTCTCGACGATCACTGACGTCGACGGTAACGGTCAATTCCCAGTAGCCGTTCATGTGAAAACGCATGCCTTCAACACTGTAGTCACCATTGCCGAGGGACTCTGTCATGTGGGGGATTGTTGGCAAACCATGATTGTGTTCTGGCATCCCGCCGAGCAACGATATTTCAGCATTATCGATGGCGGCGCCAGACTCGTCTTCAATGTGAAATACCCAGCGATGAATTCTGTTGATCTCGAGCGGCTCGAGATCACTTGTGAAACTGACCCAGTAGTAGCCCGACCGGGTTTGCCATCGTTCAGAACTGTTTTCTTCCGCGGGCGCGATCGCGCTCGCGGTTATTAGCACGAGCAACAAGATGAATGTCGAGCTACGCATGAGCCGCCCCGACGGTCGCCTGTCTTCTTTTATCTCGCCAACGCGCTAAGTTGCCATTCATCCACAGGAAATTTATTTGTAGGATAACGGCGCCGAGAATGAACCATGCCCAAACGGGAACACCGGCGAAGCCAACTTCGAAAGGAAAGACCGCGGTATAGATCTCGCCGGTCTCTGGTTGGCGTACGGTAACGATGCCGACAAATTCACCTTGTTTGTTAAATGGGTGTAGGTAGGTAAATACATCCGGCTGAATGCTTGCAGGGTGGTGAAACAATGTGACGTCGTCGATGCGTTCGATTTCTTGGATGTCCTCCAGAACGGTGAAAACGCCTTTCCCGGTTACGTTTTCGATTACTCTGAAATCGATTGGTACGTCTCCAAGTCCACTGTGCAGGTATTCCATGATGAAGGTCGCGCTACCTGTTTGTGGGATGTCTTCGCAGTATTCCTGATGACCTTTCTCCGACGGGAGGTAGATTTTGAAATGAGCTCGGTAGTAACCGATCTGAATGATGCAGAGATCCGAGTCGGGCGAAACGCTTCCATGTGCTGCCGCCTGTCGCGGTAACATGGACACAGTCAGCAACAGGCCGGCAATGATTAGAATGGAACGCAGTGCAATCATGGTGCGTATTCTATAGAAGGTTTTTGTAACCGAGTACCTCTATTCTGTGCGTTGAGTGTTCCACCCTTTGATTGATTAGGGGTACCATCCCGCTTCCTTCACCACTCAGGTGTATTGAATGTCGGAATCGACCAAAAAAATTAGTGTCCTCTTTGTATGTATGGGCAACATATGTCGGTCGCCGACTGCAGAAGGCGTTTTCAGAAAACTGGTCAGCGATGCCGGCTTGGAAGAGCGAATTATCGCGGACTCGGCGGGAA
>JABIUH010000298.1 GCA_018701055.1 Woeseia sp.
CGTACAGATTATTCGTCACGCGCCGCCCCAGGAAATCGGCGCTTGTAGTCATGGCGAGTTCGAGTCCTTGTTCGTTACTCCAGGCGTGGTCGATTCGATCGGCGAAATTGTTGTGAGCGGAAAGCACGTGTTGCAGGGCTACGTTAATACGCAGCACAACTTGAGCACAAAAATTGACGTTGACAGTAATATTTGGCATCGGACCGGAGATGCAGGGTATTTCGATGCGGGCAGCCGACTGTGGTTAGTCGGACGTTGTTCCGCAGCAATTAGAGATTGCAATGGGGCCGTGTATCCATTCCAGGTTGAATACGCGGTCAATAACGTGGCTGGCGTGCATCGCTCCGCTTTGGTCTGTCATGCGGGCGCGCGTGTACTCGTAGTGGAAGCGATCGGTCGGGAGTTCAGATCTGACTGCGTTGCGGCCGCTCGTTGCATAGCAAAGTTTCACATTGATCGTATTTTGACTGTTCGAAAGATACCGATGGATAAACGACACAATTCAAAGGTTGATTACGTTGCGTTGTCGCAGCTGCTTAACGCTCCGGGCGAGCGTTATAGAATGGCCACGATAGAGTGGCTATCGATCCTCTTCCGTTCCGTTCGGAGTGCATTTCAACGTGTCATGCATAGTTTTCATCAGAGTTAGTCCGTGTCCATGCAATCAAAAACTCGAGATTAGGCGAGTCCAAACCGACAACAATCGAGCCGAGCTTTCACATCAACCAACTCGGATCAGAGAACGAGGTATGCGACGATTAAAGTCAATGCATCAGGCGCAACGATTTCTGAGCACGACGCTACTGTCTACAATCTTTTCAATCTAGGGCGCCATTTGATATCGGCCAAACACTATCGAGTATTCCGACAGCGCGCCTTTGCGTCTTGGAATTGTGCGGCGGCCACATAAGTCGTTCATGTACAAAAAATCGCGCGAGCCGAGAAGTTAATTTGTCAGTACCCTTGAGAGCGCTATTTCGTCGCGGCAGCATAGTCCATTGCGAAACCAACCAGCGCCCTGACACCGACAATCAGAGCTCTTTCGTCCGCGATAAAAAAGGGTGAATGGTTTGAAGGCCGATCGCTCTGTGGCAGATCGGGATCGTTGATGCCCAGCATCAGGAACAATCCCGGTATGCGTTCCTGATAGAAGGAGAAATCCTCAGCCCCTGTAATCAGTCGTGCTTCCTGGACGTTTTCTGCACCAGCGGCCCACTGCAGGGTGGGCATCATTTTTTGAAGCAATTCAGGATCATTGCCAGTGACCGGAGTAGCACCGTAGATATTGACGGTAGCGGTTGCTCCGTTGGCCTCGGCAATTGCATTTACCGTGTTGCGCAATTTCGCATGTAGTGATTCACGCACGCCGGGATCGAAGGTCCGAATGGTGCCCTCCATTTCGACCTCGTCGGGAATGATGTTGCCCCGAATGCCGCCATGGATACTACCAATGGTAATGACAGCCGGACCCTTAGTGATATCCAAATGCCGGGAAGGGATACCCTGAATAGCCGTAATAATTTGGGTTGCGACATAGATTGGATCGACGCCAAGCCAAGGTGATGAACCGTGGGTTTGCCGGCCAACGACGTTGATCTGCAGGCCGTCGGCCGCGGCCATGAAACTGCCGGATCGGTACATGATGGTGCCAACGTCTCCGGGCCATGCATGCAAGCCGATGATTGCTTCAGGGGCATTGGGCGCATCCAAAACACCTTCCCGCACCATCATGATGGCGCCGCCGTCTTCACCGGCAGGAGGGCCTTCCTCGGCAGGTTGAAAAATGAATTTAACGGTGCCCGCGAGTTCAGAGCGATTCTGGGCAAGTACTTCTGCGGCGCCCATTAGCATCGAAATATGGGTGTCATGGCCGCATGCATGCATCACGGGAACGTCCTGACCGTTGAATTCGCCGCGGGCTTTCGAGGCAAAAGGCGCACCCGTTTGTTCGAGGACGGGGAGTCCATCCATATCTGCACGGAGCGCGATGACAGGTCCCGGCTTGCCGCCGATCAGAGTGCCAACGACACCCGTATGGGCCACGCCGGTTCGGACATCGTCAAATCCGAGTTCGCGAAGATGGGCTGCAACGATCTTTGAGGTTCTGAACTCGCGATTGGAGAGCTCTGGGTTTTCATGAAAGTCGCGCCTCCACTCGATCACGCGAGGCTCAACCGCTGCGAAGGAATCCTCCAGCGATAATTTCGCGTCCTGGGCATTTGCGAAAACTGACGCTCCAAACAATATGACGGCCAGGCCGAGCTTTGATGAATTCACGGATATTATCCCCTCAAAAAATCTAATTAATTCCCGATCAGCGGTGAGGCCACATTTCGACTTCACCTTGCGGTTGCTCAGTCTACGGTATTGAAGTGGTTGCGCGGGCGCAACTCTACGACAGATAAGGCGGCGGTAGGAGGAAGGCTCGCCGTGCCCTGTCGGAGGCAATTAGCTCGTTCGAGCAGAATTGACTGATCAGGCTCGGTTTGGTGGTAAATAGATTGGAGTTGGTTCGGACAAAACTTCGCCACTTGTCGGTGCCGTGTTCTTCAATACGCTCGGCGATCGTGATGAGGTAGAACCAGGTAATGGTTTCGTGGAATTTGTCTGGCACGTCGAATTTTCGAGTGAGTTGCATCAGCGTTTTGCGGTACCGTTGGATTGACGTGGCAAGATCGTAGTGCTGCAAATAGGACCATGCGACGAACATGTGAGCGGAGTGATTGAAGGTGTCGGGGTTGACGTCGAGTGCTTCGGACTCGCCGATACTTGGACCGAATTCTGGCGTCGCCGATGCGGTCATTCGTTGGCTTCCCGAAGCTGGTGACTGTCGGCTGCGCTGAGGTCGCAGTGGTAGATCTTCTTCAGGTCCGCAATCGCCGCCTGGGTTTCGCTCGAGAAGGGCGCCTTGCCCTCAAACCCGTGCAACACAATTCCTTCAAGTAGGTCGCCAAGACTGAGGTCGCAATACTCTGCGAGGCCTTTTAGGACCTTCAGTAATGATTTCTCGAGCCTTACCCCTGTTTGTGTGCGTTCTACGAGTTTCCTGCTCATTTTAGGTTCCTGTTATTTTGTTATCAAAATAACATTGTAACC
>JABIUH010000475.1 GCA_018701055.1 Woeseia sp.
GAGCGTCTGACTGTTAATCAGAATGTCCGTGGTTCGAGTCCGCGTCGGGGAGCCAAACAACAAAAGGCCCCCTATTGGGGGCCTTTTGCATTTGGGCCCCTCGGCGAACTCACCGGCGAGGGGTCAAGCGACTTTTCTTTTAGGCACTAAAGATCAACCGGCGCCGCTGCACCCCGTAATACCGTTCAAATGTTCAAATTTATCTATAAGGATCATATAGATAAGCGCATAATACTGGATATAATAACAGTATAAATGGTTGGCCCTCATGTCCTGCAATCCACCCGATTTACCCGCCTCTCAGCAACGTTCCGACGCCCTGGGTCAAGAGATCACCGAGCTTTTCGGCCTGATCACCGCCGCAACCTACGATCTGCTGTTCAGGATTCGCCAGTTTGATCAGGAGAAACTGTGGCATCTTGAAGGCGTTTGTTCTTGCGCCCATTGGTTGAACTGGAAATGCGGCATTGGGTTCAACGCCGCGCGTGAAAAAGTTCGGGTTGCGAACGCCTTAGGTGCGCTGCCCAAAATCAGTGAGACGTTTCGGTTGGGTAAGGTCAGCTATTCAAAGGTCCGTGCCACGACGCGGGTGGCCACGCTGGAAAATGAAGACTATCTCCTGAACATCGCAAAATACGGCACGGCCTATCACGTTGAATCTCTGGTACGAGGCTATCGTCGCGCCAAGCAACTGAATGATGTGGATAGTGCCAACAAACAACACCATGCACGATCATTGACGTATCGGTACGACGATGATGGTTCATTGGTGATCAAAGGACGCTTGCCGGCAGAGGTCGGTGCCATGCTGATCAAGGCGCTCGACAAGGCAGTTGAACGTACCGTGGCAGAAACTGACAACGAAAAAGACGAAGACAAACACGAAACGTCTTCACGTGGGCGCCCTTCATTTGCCACTCGCCGTGCAGATGCCTTGATGGAAATGGCTGAGAGTTACCTGCAACAGGGACCAAAATCTTCATCCTCTGCCGATCGATACCAGGTGATGGTGCACGTTACCGCGGAAACGTCGCAACCCGACACCGCGCTTATTGAGGAGGGTCCGCACGTTTCCGCGGAAACATCGAGACGGATTGCTTGTGATACTTGTATTAGTCGTCTGCTAGAGAAAGAAAAGGGAGAACCGATCAGTATTGGACGTAAATCAAGGGTGATTCCACCGCCCATGCGACGGGCATTGCAGGCCAGAGACAAGGGATGCCGATTTCCGGGCTGTACACACACTTATTTCATTGATCGGCACCATATTCAGCATTGGTCCAATGGTGGCGCCACGAGTTTAGACAATTTGGTCTTGCTGTGCCGGCATCATCATCGGCTTGTCCACGAAGGGGGTTTCGCTTGCGAGAAGGGCGAGGACGGCGACGTTGTTTTCAGAAACCAGACGGGCAGAATCATTCACCGTTCAGGCTTTGAGGTGCCGACTCATTTGGAGAACTTTGCCCATCGATTGCGAGAAAAACTCGAAGAGCGGCACATTAATTCGCAAACCTGCCTCACTCAATGGCGTGGAGAAAAGATGGATCAAGCACTCGCGGTTGAACACATTTGGCGAATCGATCACCCGGGTCAATAGGAAATTGTGACGGAGAATCTGGGCCGGATAATTTGCCACATCGGTCCTCACGGTTCTCCCGCCGCCCAAATGGTTAGGTTCGCGTTTTTGGGAACCTTAATTAACTGAATCGTTAGGTGGATGTCCTTATTTGTTTTTGTTCGCCAGAAGCGGACCTTTGTTAAGTAAATTTCGCAGATTGGACACTAAGCATTTATGGGACTCCTTGGTAATCACCCCATTTTTAACTAACGCCAAAAGCAGAGGTCATGCTGCAATCAGCATTTGTTTCGGTGGCAAGCCACCATTGGCTTTGTTGGGCCGTTCATGATTGTAGAACCAAAGCCATCGGGTCGCATAGTCTTGAACTTCATTGATCGATTCAAACAGGTATTGGCTTAGCCAACTGTATCTTACTGTACGGTTGTAGCGCTCGACGTAGGCATTCTGCTGTGGTTTGCCAGGCTGGATAAATTCAAGTTGGATATCGTGTTTGTCCGCCCATTTCTCAAGATCTTGACTGATAAACTCCGGTCCGTTGTCGCAGCGCAGTCGCTTGGGTTTACCTCGCCATTCGATAATCTGATCCAGGGCGCGAATAACACGCACCGCAGGCAATGAAAAATCTGCTTCGATGCCCAACCCCTCGCGGTTAAAGTCGTCAAGCACATTGAACCGGCGAAAAGACCGACCGTCGCTCAACTGGTCATGCATAAAATCCATTGACCAAATGTCATTGGCCTCATCCGGCACTGCCAGCGGCACGGGCTTCTCACGCTGTATTCGCTTTCTCGATCTGATCCGCAGGTTGAGTTCCAGCTCGCAATAGATGCGGTAAATACGTTTGTGGTTCCACTGATAGCGCTTTACGTTACGCAGATAGTCGCGACAAAGGCCAAAGCCCCCGTCCTTCTGCTTGTCAGTCAATCGAATCAACCAGTCCGCGATCTCGGCATTTTCGCTCGACAGTAACGGCTGGTAACGGTAACAGGTCTCGCTGACGCCAAACGCCTGGCAGACTAACCGGACACTTAGGCCGCGTGCCGAGGCCGCCTTCTTGGCCATCTCTTTGCGTCGAGATGGC
>JABIUH010000192.1 GCA_018701055.1 Woeseia sp.
CAAGCCTGGGCTGAATGTCTCGGCGGCCTCGTATACGTCAATGCGATCAAGCCTGGTGCGCCGGCAATTCTGGGTACCTGGCCATTTGTTTCCGATTTACGCACGGGCGCGATGAGTGGCGGATCACCAGAACAGGGTCTACTTTCTGCTGCGTGTGCACAGATGGGGAATCATTTTGATTTGCCCTTCGGCACAGCATGCGGTATGTCTGACTCGAAATTTCCGGACTTTCAGGGCGGCGCAGAGCGCGCGTATACGGTTTTACCCCCGGCTTTATCGGGTGCAAACATCATTTACGAGGCGGCCGGCATGTATGCGAGCCTGCTGGGCGCATGTCCAGAGAGTCTTCTATTGGACAATGACGTTCTGGGGGCCGCGATGCGTATTACGCGCGGCATCGAGGTCAATAGTAAGACTTTAAGTTTCGACACTTTAAAAGAAGTTTGTACGGGTGGCGCGGGTCATTACCTCGGCTCAGATCAAACGCTTGAGGTTATGCAAAGCGAATATATTTATCCTGATATCAGTGATCGCGACAGTCCAAACGTGTGGGAAAAAAATGGTAAACCCGTACTGTTGGAGCGCGCAATCGAGAAACGAGATGAAATACTCGCCACGCATTTTCCAAAACACATTAGCGATGAAACAGACAGACAAGTTCGCGATCTGTTTCCAATTTCACTACCTGCAGAATCTGCAGGGCGAACCTAGTCAAGACAACACGGACATTTAGAACTATGAACGACAATACCGACATGGACGATGACATTGATCTGAAGGCGCTGCCGGACGATGAATTGGTGGTGCAGATGCATGACGATCTCTACGACGGCATGCGGGATGAAATCATTGAAGGAACAGAGATTCTTCTTGGGCGCGGCTGGAGCCCTGAAAAAGTACTCAATGACGCGCTTGTCGGTGGCATGACGATTGTTGGCATCGATTTTCGCGACGGCATCCTGTTCGTTCCTGAAGTGTTGCTGGCCGCCAATGCCATGAAAGGTGGCATGGGAATCTTGGAACCATTGCTTGCCGAAACGGGTGCCAAGCCGATTGGCAAGATGGTCATAGGCACCGTTAAAGGTGACATTCACGATATTGGCAAGAACCTCGTCAGTATGATGATGGAAGGCGCCGGCTTCGAAGTCATCAATCTCGGCATTAACAATTCGGTTGAGAGCTTCCTCGAAGCACTCGAGGAACACCAGCCCGACATTCTGGGGATGTCAGCGCTTCTGACCACGACGATGCCGTATATGAAAGTGGTTATCGACACATTGGTCGAAAAGGGATTGCGCGACGATTACATCGTGATGGTCGGCGGTGCGCCGCTGAACGAAGATTTCGGCAAAGCGATTGGCGCGGACGCGTATTGTCGCGATGCGGGAATGGCGGTCGAAACTGCGCTGGAGCTGGTCGCGAAGAAACGCGCCGCTGCTTAAGTTAAATCGGGGTCAGAGTACGACTCTGACCCCGCTCCATTTTCATGCTGGAGCAGTCAAACTCGCGTACTATCCGCGTCGTGAAAGATACTTACACCAACGTTGAAGCGCTTCTGCGCGAAAAGAACCCGGACCATCCGGTCTATTGCATCTATCCGCACGTGTACGAAGCATCAACGCGAGAATTCGTGGAAGGCTTTGTCGGTCGCGTGCTCTTTGCCGTAAAAGCCAACAACCATCCCAAGATCCTCCAGGTTTTGCAGCAGGGCAGCGTGCAACATTTTGATTGCGCATCGATGGCTGAAATTGAACTAGTCGCCGCGAATTGCCCAGATTCAACCTTATACTTCATGAACCCGGTACGGTTCGCAGGTGACGCGCGGATTGCACAGCAAGAGTATGGTGTTCGACATTTTGTTGTCGATGACCTCAGCGGTTTAGGGGCACTTCTCGCCGAGATTGATGCGGCAAATGCGGTAATTTTTGCTCGCATTGCCGTCTCACATGAATCCGCAACCCAAGACTTATCGTGCAAATTTGGTGCGGCAGTAGATGACATACCAACCATCATTGCAGCGATCGCAGCAAATGGCGCGGAGCCCGCGGTGGCATTCAACGTAGGTACCAGCGTCAAGAGTCCGGAAGCTTATGCCTACGCCATCGGCATTGCACGCGACGTATTACGCAAACTGCCAATGCAGATCCGCTTGTTAGATATCGGTGGCGGTTTCCCCACTATCTATCCGGATTTTTCAGCGCCGGCAATCAAGGAATTTATCGATCGCGCCAACGAGGCTGGAAAGAGCTTGCCACTATCGCCGGACGGAGAACTGATGGCTGAACCTGGTCGAGCATTGAGCTCAAGCGGAATGTCGACGGTTACCCGCGTATTGCTACGCAAGCCAGATAGCATCTATCTAAACGATGGCCTGTATGGCTCTTTCTGGGAACTAACCGCTAATGGACACCTGGAGTATCCCTTGCGCGTATTCCGCCAAGGTCAACCACTCACCGGTGAGACAAAACCATTCACTGTTTATGGTCCAACGTGCGATTCCGCCGACGTAATGCCGACCGCACTTGATCTTCCCATCGACATCACTGTTGGCGATCACATTGAATTCGGTACCACAGGCGCCTACAGCCTGAGTGGTCGCACCGATTTTAATGGGTTTTACAGCGACACCATCGTTACGCTGAGCGACACCGAATCATTTCCGCCAAGAATCGGAGACTGATGTGTAATGGAGATGCGAGAAGCCATTGGCGACTACCTGGGTTTCTTCAGACAGCAACTTGAGCGCCTAACTCAGCTTGGCATTGATATCTCCGGACTTCCGATTAGCCACCTGGCATACCGCGCCACGACTGTTGACGAATATCGAACACTGCGTGATGCAATTGAACATCACTGTTGCGCTAATGTAGAAAGCGTTTGGAATGGACGGCCAATTTCGAAGCTGCGGTTAACAGGCCCACTGGATCTCGGCGATCATTTCTCAACGAAAATAATTGAGCTTATCCCTCCAGGCGATCGTGATGCATACCCAATGGGGCTGGAACATGTCGGCATCGTAGTGGGTGACGGTATTGATACTTTCTACACAGAACATCGAGAAAAACTGTCGGGGCAGCAAGGACAAAACGCGGCAAGTGAGCCCTACTCCATACGCTTCGAAGAAGATCGGACAACGATTAAGTTTTATCGCCATTCTTTACAAAAGTTATGCGAAATTGACGGGCATACGTTTGATCGCTTCTATCACGCTAATGAGGCTTAGCGAAAAATGAATATAGTAGAGATCATTCCTTTAGGATTTGTCATTGCGGCGCTCGTGGTTTTAGTGATCCCTGGACCAGGCGGGCTATATATCGTCGCAAGGAGTATCAGCCATGGCTATCGCGGCCGGCCTGACCTAGGCCGTTGGGCTCACTGTGGGTGCCTTGGTTCATGTTGCCGCTGCAGGACTTTCCGCGATACTGCTTGCGTCGGCGACAGCCTTCAGTATCGTCAAAGTACTGGGCGCTGGCTACTTAATCTACCTGGGAATTAGTACGTTGCTTGCAAAACGACCCGCAACCATTGCGACGAAGATTTGATGTGGCGTTTGCTTCAAACAACCACGCACGTTCGTTGGCATCGCTGACCACCAAATAAACGTGCGGGTTTTTCCAATCGAAGCGAACGACGGTTCCGAATACTGACACTATCTGATCATCAGAAAAGCGCGCGGGACTGTGGTGCCCAAGGCTGGCTGTCGAGACAAGTAACAAAATGGCGGCACAGTAAAATCGAACGAAAATCGGTTTACGCATGCACTGCTCCTTTGCTTAACACCTAATGCGTTTGTTGTCCGGATCATACATCGGGCGAAGTGATGCATCGGCTGCGATGCGTTCGCCCGCCACTTCAATTTCATAACTGCCACTTAGAATGTCCGCTGCTTTGGCACCTCGATCAACATGCACATAACCCAAACCTATGCAGCCACCTAAAGTATGCCCGTAGGCGCCGGAGGTAATGTGGCCAACCAAATCTGTATCGCGCCAAATCGGTTCATTGTGATACACCAGCGGCTGCGGATCCTGCAAACGGAATTGCACCATGCGCCGGTCCAATCCGTTTTCTTTCTGCGCAGCCAATGCCGAGTGCCCGATGAAGCCGTCAGCTTTGTTCATGCGCACCGCGAATCCTAGACCGGCCTCTAGCGGTGAGTCCTCATCAGTGATGTCGTGACTCCAATGACGATAGGCTTTTTCGATGCGCAAGGAATTGAGCGCATGATAGCCAGCGTGCACAAGATCGAATTTAGCACCAACGGAAACGATCTCATCATAGACGCCCAACATGAATTCGGTGGGAACGTATAACTCCCACCCTAATTCGCCAACAAATGTAATGCGTGAAGCTCGCACCAATGCATAGCCCAGCTCAATTTCCTGGCTCGTCGCAAACGGAAATACCTCGTTGCTCATATCCGCAGGCGTCAACGATTGCAGCAACTCCCGTGAGCGCGGGCCCATTATTGAAATAACGCCCATTCCGGAGGTGACATTCGTCAATACACAATGCGCGCCCAACGGTATGTGACTTTTCAACCAGGTGAAATCGCGAATCTCGGTTTCCGCCGCAGTCACAATCAGAAACGCCTGTTCATCGAGTCGGGTAACGGTCAGGTCGGCCTCAATTCCGCCACGTTCATTCAACCATTGGGTGTAAATGAGCCGACCCGGTGCTTGGTCTATGTCGTTCGCGCACACGTTGTTGAGGACGCGCGCCGCATCGCGTCCTTCCAGACGAAACTTGGCAAACGACGACTGATCGAACAAACCGACGCCGCTGCGTACAGCCGCGTGCTCCGCCGCAGAATGCTCGAACCAGTTCTGACGCCCATAACTGTATTCGTATTTAGGCTCAACGCTTTCTGGGGCGTACCAATTAGGACGTTCCCAGCCGAATGCCTCACCGTGGCAAGTGCCATTAGCCACGAGCCGATCGTGCAATGCCGACTTACGCACGCCTCGCGACGTTTCATACTGCCGATAGGGATAGTGTGTGGCATACAACAATCCTAGAGATTCGCTCACCCTCTCCCGCAAGTATTTTCGATTGCCCTGAAACGGCATATTTCGTCGGACATCCACTTCCCACAAGTCCGCCGGCGGGTAGCCATCACGAATCCAGTCCGACATCACTTTTCCGATACCGCCAGCCGATTGCAGGCCAATTGAATTCAATCCCGCCGCGACAAAGCAACCTTCAAGTTCTGGCGCCAAACCCAAGTGATAACGAACGTCCGGGGTAAAACTCTCCGGACCGCAAAAGAATTTCTGAATACCCGCATTTTGAAGAGCGGGAATACGCTCCATCGCATCTTGCAGTACAGGTTCAAAATGATCGAAATCACCCGCAATTTCGTCAAAGCAGAAATCCTCTGCAATGCCATCCATACCCCAGGGCTTTGCTGAAGGTTCGAATGCACCTACCAGCAATTTTCCTGCGTCATATTTGTAATAAGTACAGGCATCGTAGTCGCGCAGCACAGGCAAATCAGGATTAAGCCCCTCCACCGATTCGAACAAAGCATAGTAATGTTCGCAGGCGTGCAGCGGCACATTGACGCCAACGCTCGCAGCTAAGTCGCGCGACCACATGCCTCCACAAATCACGACTTTCGAGGCTGAGATATCACCGTCGGGCGTGGAGACACCGGTCACCTGTTTACCGTCATGCAATATCTGCGTGACCTTCTTGTTCTGAAAAATTTGTGCGCCGGCATTACGCGCACCCTTCGCCAGGGCCTGCGTAATATCGACGGCATTCGCGTAACCGTCGGATGGGATGTGAATTCCGCCGAGAATATCGTCGCTATGCACTAACGGATAGCGACTTACAATTTCGTTTGCGGTAACCACATTCACTTCGAGATCGAATACCTTCGCCATCGAAGCGCTGCGTTTTAATTCTTCGAATCTTTCTTCATTGGTTGCGATTGATAGTGAGCCACATTGACGGTAGCCAGTTGCCTGTCCTGTCTCTTCTTCCA